>JAHFLI010000134.1 GCA_023255615.1 Candidatus Woesearchaeota archaeon | reverse complement strand
AATTATACTTTCAATGATATGAAAGTAAAGAACAAAAATATTGTTGTGTTCTGGAATATTCACCAGTATCTTCTTGATTTAGCAACGCAATTGAATGCAGATCCCAAAAAACCAATACTTGCTTTTTCGTTAGAAGAGAAATATATGCTTTCTCGTTTACACTCAACGATAAAAGAAGTTACTCATATGTATGAAGAGTATCGATTGAATGAAATTCCAAGCAAAGTTGAGGAACTCTATCTTGAATTATCACGAACATATCTTCAATTGACGAGGGAAAAAGTTGCGTTTGGAAACCAGGAAGACAAAGAAACGGTGCTGAGAGTGACATATCGTGTTCTTATGGACTGTCTTGTTCTGTTAGCACCCGTTATTCCATTCATTACTGAAAAAATGTATCAAAACCTCAGAAATGATTTTACTCTCCCAGAAGAAAGTGTTCATTTTATGCTCTGGCCAAAGTCCGAAGAAAAGTATATTGATGTAAAACTTCAGGAAGATATGAACATTGCATCACAAGTGATCCAATCGATTCTCGCAGGACGAGAAAAATTGAATATTGGGGTAAGATGGCCCCTTGCTCAGGTAACGGTTGTTGCCACCGATCCCATCATCAAAGGAGCGATTCACCATTTGAGTGAAGTCATTAAAGTTCAAACGAATGTCAAAAAGATTGAAGTCCATGATACTCTCTCGGAAATCAAATCTTCATTGAAAGCTGATGCGAAAACGATTGGAAAAGATTTTGGGAGCATGACGCCAAAAATCATTGCAAAACTTTCAACAGAAAGTGCAGAAGCAGTAAAGCACCATCTCCAAAAAGAAAGTAAATATTTGATGACTGTTGAAGGAAAAGAAGTTGAATTAAAACCCGAACATGTTGTTTTTACTCGCGATGTTCCCGACCATCTTGTTGAAATTGAAATGAGAAATGCAAGGGTGTATCTTGAGAAAAGAATGACGGCAGAACTCGAAGTAGAGGGGTTTGCCCGTGAACTGATGCGGAATATACAATCTGCACGAAAAGAAAAAGGGTTAGAGAAAAAAGATCGCATCAAGCTGGTTATTGTGTGTGAGGAAGATTTCGAAGAGATCATTGAACCATGGTCAAAGCAGATTCAAGAACGAGTAGGGGCAGAGGCAATCCGAATTTCCCCTCTACGACCAGGAAAAAAATATGATTCTGAATCTATTGTTACTATTAAGAAGAAATCATTTGAGATACTCTTCTCGAAAACATAGCGAAAATTATATAAATTCAACGACGAATAAGGATCTATGCGTAAGACAATATCCAAGGATATACCTCTTTCTGAATTAACGCTGAGAAAATACGAAAGGCCTGAAAACCTTACTGATCGCAATTTGGTACGAAAGTTATGCCTGTCTCTCGGTTTATTGCAGCCCGGTGATTCTCGTGATGTCATGGTTGATGTCTTTTTTGCATTACTTCTGGCAAAAAAAGAAGGAAAATCACTCACTTCAAAAGATGTTGAAGAAATGGTAAAAGAGATAAGAAAAAATCACAATTTGCCGATGGTAGGTGTTGCCTCTTCTAATATACGTCGTCAGATTAAACGATTGAAGGATCTATTTCTGATCGAATCAAGAGCAGCATCATTACGCATTTCTGAGTTTAATTCAACTGTTGATATTTTTGAAGAGAAAATAGAAAAATTCTACTTACCTTCCATTCTGAATCGAACAAAAGATTATCTGAAAGAAGTCGATAAGAGATTTTGATATTACGACCTCAAGATTCCTAGTTAATAGATTCCATCAACATATCATAATTTAATTTACCGACATTTATCAAATTTTCTATTTTCACCACAAACCTTAAATAGAAGGCACGACTTTATCCTTTTTTTAATGATCAAGGAATCGTTAAAAGGAAAGCTTATTCTCGAAGATGGTTCTGTTTTTTACGGTTCCTCGTTTGGCTCTCCTCAATCATCACCGGGAGAAGTGGTGTTTAATACGGGAATGGTTGGGTACCCTGAAACATTAACCGATCCTTCTTATCAGGGACAAATTTTATGTTTAACGTACCCCTTAATTGGAAATTATGGAATACCTCCAGAATCGATAGAACATGGATTGAAAAAATATTTTGAATCTTCTTCCATACACATCCAAGGATTGCTTATTTCAGATTATTGCGAAAAACCAAATCATTGGAATGCCAACAAAAATCTTTCTCAATGGTTGAAAGAAAGTAAGATTCCTGCATTATATGGTATTGACACAAGAGAATTAACAAAAAAACTCCGAGAGAATGGGTCGATGCTTGGTCGTATCGAGTTCGACAAGAAAATTAATTTTTCTGATCCAAACACCAGAAATCTGGTAGCAGAAGTGTCCATCCCAAAAAAACAACTCTATGGAAAAGGAAAAACGAGAATAATCATCGTTGACTGTGGCGTAAAAAATAATATCATTCGCTCATTACTCAAGAGAAATATTGAAGTTCTTCGTGTTCCTTGGGACTATAACTTTACGAAAGAAAGATGCGATGGTATTATTGTTTCAAACGGCCCAGGAGATCCAAAGCAAGCAAAAATAACCATACAACACATTCAACAATCGATGGAGAAAGAAATTCCTCTTTTTGGCATTTGCCTCGGCAATCAACTTCTTGCTCTTGCGACCGGAGCTGATACCTATAAACTCAAATATGGTCACCGAGGACAAAATCAACCGTGCATCCTAAAAAATACAAAACGATGTGTTATTACCTCACAAAATCATGGCTATGCAGTTAACGCAAAAACATTACCCAGGCAATGGGAAGAATGGTTTGTGAACGCAAATGACAAAACCAATGAAGGAATTCGCCACAAAACAAAACCGTTCTTTTCAGTGCAATTTCATCCTGAAGCAACGCCCGGTCCTGTTGACACCGATTTCCTCTTCGATGAATTTTTGAAGATTATTGAAGGTGGATGACGGAAACACAGAAAAAAATAAAACAACAAAAAAATGAAACCAAAAAAAGTATTATTGCTGGGATCTGGTGCGTTAAAGATCGGAGAAGCAGGAGAATTTGATTATTCAGGATCCCAAGCCATAAAAGCGTTGAAAGAAGAAGGCATTACGGTCGTTCTCATTAATCCAAATATTGCAACTTTCCAAACCTCTGAAGGAATGGCCGACACAGTCTATTTTCTTCCCGTCAATACTGAATTTGTTGAAAAAGTGATTAAACAAGAAAAACCTGATGGAATTCTTTTGACATTTGGAGGTCAGACTGCGTTGAACTGTGGTCTTGAGTTAGATAAAAAAGGAATCCTGAAAAAATATCATGTTAAAATTCTTGGAACTCCTATTGAAGCAATTCAAAATACAGAAGATCGAGAATTGTTTGTAAAAAAACTCGCAGAAATAGGAATACAGACACCGATTTCAAAGGCAGTAAAATCAATCCCAGAAGCTCTTCATGTTGCTGAGCAAATAAACTATCCCGTCATGGTTCGTGCGGGCTATTCCTTAGGAGGAAAAGGATCCGGCATTGCAAAGAACAGAGAGCATCTTAAAGAAATCGCTGAAAAAGCCCTCGCTGATACACCTCAAATTTTAATCGAACGATATCTTGGTGGATGGAAAGAAGTAGAGTACGAAGTCGTTAGGGACATTTTTGATAATTGTATCACGGTGTGTAACATGGAAAACGTTGATCC
>JAHFLI010000133.1 GCA_023255615.1 Candidatus Woesearchaeota archaeon | reverse complement strand
AATGTCTCCCTTATTTTTGATCTCGTCGTATTTTTGCTCAAGATCAGAACTGTCAGAGAAGTTATGATAGGAAACGATAATTCTTGTTTGTTCGTTTTTCTTTATTCTTTCCGCAATATCATGTTCACAGTCAACATACTTTACATTATTGTTGATTGCGTCTTGGAGAACTTTAATTCTTTGCTCTTCACTCCCTTCAAATTCTCCGCCTTCATTTTTTCTTCGGCAGGTAAAAATAATATGTTTTTTTGTTGAAGACAGAATTTTCTTGAGATCATACTTTTTTGATTTATCCGCACGGAATTCGATGATGTCAGCGACAGATCTTTTTATTTTTTTGATAATCTCCTGATTATTTTTTCCCCAGACTGATACACAAATCATTTGCATGCCTCGATTGCTTTTCGTATCATTGCTTTGTCTACGCTAATGCGATAACTGTTCTTTATACGCTTTACTTTTCCTATGCGTTCCGGCAATGTGAAGACGATACCATGACCAAATGATTTTTTGTCTTTGTGCAATTCATTGATTATTGCAGCAGGATGAATGGTGGGAAAGGAAACAGGCAATCCTGCGTTCTTCAATAGTTTTTTTTGTCGCTCCACGTCTTCTTTTGGCATAAAGTTGAGATACATAGAAATATGTGCAGCGACATTCATGCCAATGGCGATTGCTTCTCCGTGACTGAATTTTTTGTATTTGGTAAGAGACTCAATGGCATGCCCAATAGTGTGACCGTAATTAAGGACTACCCGAAGATCACCTTCCTTTTCATCTTTTTCGATTATTGATCCTTTAATTCTTGCATTTTCTTTTATACTATGGATGAGTACGTTATTATTTTTGCTCATAATCTTGCCATTATTTTCTTCAATGAATGAAAACAGTTTTTTATCGGCAATGACTCCGTGTTTAATGATTTCGGCAAGGCCTGAACTTATCTGAGCGCGAGGCAATGAATTCAGTGTTGCAATATCACTATACACTGCCTGCGGTTGGTGAAATGCTCCTGCTGCATTTTTTCGTTCCCGTAAATCAACTCCTGTTTTTCCGCCGATGCTGCTATCCACCATCGCAAGCAATGTTGTCGGAACATGAACATAGCGGATGCCGCGCATATACGTTGCCGCAACAAACCCAGCAAGATCTCCAGAAACTCCACCTCCTAACCCGATAATAGCAGATTTTCTATCAAGATCGGCACGAGCGACTGCTTCCATGATCTCTGCATAGATTTTGAGATTTTTATTCTGCTCTCCTTCCTTGAATGCGATAAGAGAAACAGTCAATCCCACTTTTTGTATCTCTTCGACCAGCTTTTTTCCAAACAGTTTTGAAGAAGTGGTATCCGCAATAATCGCATACTTGTTTCCAATATTTCTTTTTTTGAGATCGTGTGCGATAAACGAAAAAAGATCTTGACCTATAAAAATAGGATATGAATCATCACTCCTCTTTTTGAGACGGACATGAACAACTTCCATTAGATCGTTCTTCCAACTGCTTGTGCAATTGGTTTAATATCTTTCATGAGCTTGGCAAAATCCTTCGGCAAGAGACTTTGATCACCATCTGATACTGCTTCAACTGGGTTTGGATGGACCTCGATGATTAATCCATCAGCTCCGCACGCAATCCCTGCTCGAGACATGGGATTTACTAAATCTGCTTTTCCCGTTCCGTGACTGGGATCGACGATGACTGGCAAGTGAGTGAGCTTTTTGAGAACAGGCACGATGTTCAAATCAAGCGTATTTCTGGTGTGGTCACAGAATGTTCGAATTCCGCGCTCGCACAAAATGACATTATGATTTCCTTCTGCCATGACGTATTCCGCGCTCATCAATAATTCCATCAATGTTGCTGACAGCCCTCGTTTGAGGAGAACGGGAATTTTTGTTTTTCCAACTCTCTTAAGCAACTTGAAATTTTGCATATTCCGTGCGCCAATTTGAAAAATATCCGTATAATCTCCAACAATATCAACATCAAGTTCACTCATCACTTCTGTAATGATAGGAAGACCAGTTGCTTTTCGTGCTTCCGCAAGCAACTTTAATCCTTCTTCTTCCATGCCCTGGAATGCATACGGGGAAGTTCGTGGTTTGTATGCTCCTCCCCGAAGAATAGTTGCACCAGCTACCTTGACCGCTTTTGCAGTCGTCATTAATTGCACTCTGCTTTCTACTGAGCATGGTCCGGCCATGACCACTACTTTTTTTCCACCAATTTTTACTCCGCGAACATCAACAATCGTATTTTCTTTTCTGAATTCTCTGCTGACTAATTTGTACGGCTTGAGGATGGGCATGACCTTTTCAACGTAGGGCATTGCCAATACCTGATTTTGATTCATTAATCGTTCATCACCCACTGCGCCAATAATAGTGCGTTCAACTCCGCGAGAAATGTGTGGCGTCAATCCAAATTTTTTTATTTTATCGGTAACTTGTTTGATTTCTTTTTCAGAGGTTTTTGGTTTTAATACAACGATCATTTTTTCACCTTCTTGGCATCATCCATGAATTTTTGCAAACCGACATCCGTTAATGCGTGCTTGAACATTGCGTCAATGACTGCAGCAGGACAGGTGCAGATATCGGCGCCAATTTCTCCGGCAACTTTGACGTGAATTGGATTTCTCACGCTTGCGACTAACACTTGTGTTTTATAATTATAATTTTTATAGATCTTGACAATCTCTTCGATTAAATCTAATCCCGTCTGTCCAATGTCATCTAAGCGACCAATAAAAGGGGAGACGACAAATGCTCCAGATTTAGCCGCGAGTAATGCTTGATTTGCTGAAAAGACTAAGGTGACGTTTACTTTAATTCCTTTCTTTGATAATTCTTTGCATGCTTTTAATCCTTCGATTGTGCACGGTACTTTGACGACAACATTCTTGTGAATCTTTGCTAATTTTGTTCCTTGGTCAATCATCTCAGGCGCAGTTAAGGTCGTTACTTCGGCGCTGATTGGACCGTCAACTATTTTGCAAATTTCTTGAATCACGTCTTCAAATTTTCTTCCGCTCTTCATGATTAATGTCGGGTTTGTTGTTACCCCGTCCAGAATGAATGCATATTTTCTTATTTCTTCAATCTCCGCGGTATCGATAAATAATTTCATGGTGACCTCCGTTTGATGGCAGCTTTGACTGCTTTGATTATGTGTTTTGACGTTAAGCCATACTTTTCATATAATTGTTCTGGTGTTCCTGATTCTCCGAACGTATCTTTGACACCAATCATTTCCAACGGTGCAGGATGATGTTTTGCCAGGACTTCTGCAATTGCACTTCCTAACCCGCCGATGATATTATGATCTTCTGCGCTGACCAATGCGTTTGTTTCTTTTGCTAATTTTATGATGAGTTGCTCATCAATCGGTTTTATGGTATGGATGTTGACGACCGTCACATCAATTTTTTCCTTTTCGAGCTCTTTTGCTGCAATTAAACTCTCATTGACCATTGGTCCGGTTGCAAAAATAGCTGCATCTTTTCCTTTTTTGAGCACGACTCCTTTTCCCAATTCAAAAGTGTAGTTTTGATCAAAAATAACGGGAACTTTTGCTCGTGTGGTTCTCATATAACTTGGTCCTTTATAGGACGCTAAAAACTCAACTGCCTTTTCGGTTTCAATGGCATCTGCCGGACTAATGACTGCGACATTTGGCAGTGATC
>JAHFLI010000025.1 GCA_023255615.1 Candidatus Woesearchaeota archaeon | reverse complement strand
GAAGTTGCGACAGTGGTGTATTTCTTTGATATCCAGACTCCTTCTCGACGGTTGAAATATAATTCTCAATTCCCTGAGGTGTTTCTTGACCGACCCAAGTTTTTAATAATTCTTCCAAGGTGGTTGTTGCCGGATTATAATCTCCTCCGTTAATAGTGGCTGATTGGCCACCAATCTTCGATTTCAAATCATTTAACATCGCTTGGTTTCCAGCTTCTTCAGTTGGGTAGGTCATAAATTCACCATTGGTGGCTTTTATATTTCCAGGATTATTATTCCTCCATGATAAAGATCCTCCACATTTTCCTGTTACCCCATTACAAGTATTACTAGCAGTTGAACTTGGAACACCACTTGCAACGGAAACCGGACCTAAATCTACATTCTGAGGGGGTGCAACTCTTTCAAATTCTAAAGTCCCCCAGGAAGGATATTCTCGCTGTATCAACACCTCAGCTTCTTCAAGCGAATTTGCTTTAACATAAACTACTTCTCTTACATACGGCAGTGGAAAAATAACCTTGATATAAAACTCTTGTGTCCCAGATCCCCCGATATTTTTGACGTTTTGCGTTTCAGAAAGTCCAGAGCCTACACAAGTGATTGATATTAAAAAAACAATTCCAATTAACACAACTTGTTTCTTTGAAGCAGATGGATTTGAATTCTTTTTCATTTTAAAACAGACTATATATTTTCACAATAGTCACCTTTAATTGACCAACTTTCTCCTAAGCCGCTAAGATCTTGGTAAACATCGGCTGTCATTCCAAATAGATCATGAACTAAACATAACGAAGCAGGAGGAGTATCAGTAATAATCTGTGTATGACACACCAAATTGAGAGATGTATCCACCAATGCAAATGGATCTGAAATCATTCGTTTTATCAAACTGTCTACATAGTTAACAAGTCCAGCAAGCGGAATCAGTTGGAATAGTTCACCAGTAACATATTTGCAAGTCTGATATGCTTGTAAATCCTGACATGCTTTTGGAGGCATTCCTTTAGGAACTTTATTTTTGTAACAATCTGCTTTAATGCAATACACTTGTCTCAATTTCTGGAGATTGAATATAATTCCTGGAATGCATAGAGTAAGCGTGCTCAAAACCAAACTATTTTCCGGACTTAAAACTCCTGAATGAAGGGGGGGTATTTTCTCATATCCTGTGGCTCCAATGCTTCCTTTATTGATATCATCAAAAATTCTCTGAGCAGATCGTCCGCCTTCACCATAAGCAACGACACCTCTTTCTTCTTCCTGGGTTTTAAATCCGGGTAAACCTAATGTCTGAACTTTATTGGCGACATCTAAAACACCGACTTGCCACTGAGTCAATGCAGCACCAACACTTCCTTCTTTAGCTCCTAATAGTTCTCCATAATATAATCTACATGAAAATGCTTTACAGAAAAGGTTAATTCCATTTGCAACAGAACCAAATGTTCCACCTGTTGCGACTTGTTCTCCACCCCAAGTCAATTTTGTTAAGTAACCAACTCCTTCGTTTGCAGCTCCCAATTCAATTCTCGCAGTTTTTGCAGATTGACCTATGACTGGAATTCCATCTGCCCAATGTAATGTATGAAAGAATGTATAAATTCCATTCATGATTCCATAAATCTTAATAAACGTTCCAATCAATTCACATAATTTCTTTCCGTATGTTAATATTTTATTCAGCACACCAACCCAATCACCAAGTATTTTTGCTTGACTCACCGATTCGTCAATCTTACTTTTCAGATTCAGACTTAACTCGCCCAGAGGCATATCGTAAAACTGAATTTCACCGTCTATTAATTCTTCTTCAGGAACTCCGGTTACTTTCGATTCTGCTTGAGACACAATTTGCAGAGTAACGTTAAACTTCAGCGTATCGATTTTCATATCTTTTTTCGCGAGCGTAAGAACAATGTAGGGATCAGTAGAATTCTCTTCGTTATTAATTAATTCAGCACTCTCAATGAGATCAGTATCTGTATTCGTATCGTTCCCCGTTTTTTGATTTGTTCCTATGCTATGAAGATCGCTGGCTAGAGCAAGGAATAATGTCCGGGGACTATCTTTCTTCGGATCAAGTGCAATGTGACAAAATACACGTTGCTGAACTAATGTAGTCACTTGTCGATCAACAGGATTTGGAGAGCATGTCAACACATGTTTCCAGTAATCAGGCGTTCCTTTTTCTAATTCTAAGACTTCAATCGGAATATCGTAGAGAAGAGAATTACCCACTAAATCAGTTACATTTAATTTTGCCGTGCTCACAATATGCCCTTCAATATTAATTGCAGGCGTTTGAAACGTACACGTATACACCGCACCAGATACTGAACACACTCCAGAAACAAGAGATGAAGATCCATTGGTATCATTTGTTTTCGACGGATCAAAATAACTGGAAAAATCAAGAGTAGCAGTAACTACTTGCGACACCGGTTCACGAACTTTAACTTCTATGAGCAACACATCTCCTGTTTTAATCAAACTTTGATATGCAGAAGAAAACGCCGTACCCACGGGAGTTATGGTGGATGAAATAAACTGTGGCGCATCTCGATCAGACTTTACATCAATTGTTAAGGAAGGCAACGTTAATGGATTACCGAGAAAATCTTTGCTCTCCGTGCTCGCTTTGACCGTTCCTAAATAACTGCTTGGCAAATTATTGGGAACATTACTCCATGTGCATATTCCATTGGTGCAATCAGATGGCTGAACTTTATTGCCCAATCCAATTCCCGATAAATCTAAAAAAATAGTTGTTTTATCAAATCCAATTCCTTCGTCAGAAACGGTCGCGGTAATTTGGTTCTTATCAGGAAGCAAATAGGTAAATCCATCAGGAGAAACAATCCCCAGATTTACTGCAGAGATAACAGGTCCCGTTCCATCAAACGTTAAAGAAAGCGTACTGTCTTGAGTAACAGAATTTCCATCTTTATCCGCTGCAGTAATTTTATACGCGAAATCGCCGCCTGCCGTTGCATGAGCATTAATAAAAAATGAGCACATCGAAGAATTCTCATTTATTTTTGCACAGCTTCCTTGAATAATTCCATTCTCAAATCCAAGAGAAGAAAAATCTCCTTTCACACTTCCATAATCAAGATCGCCTCCATCAATTTGGACTTTCACATTCATGCGTTGTGGAGATGGACCAATGAACGTCATCGGTGCCCCGAATTGATCAAGGGCACCCGATGACTGTCCAATGGTTGGAGGTGTTTTATCGATGTCAAATTCAACAGTGCGAGGATTACCTGAAATTTCAAAACGATCAAAAGCAGTTGCCGAAATAATATGATGCCCTTCCGAGAAACTCTCTTTTGATTCAGAAGTGGTTCCAGAAAAACTACATTCATTGGTAGGAACGGGAATGGATTTTGTTAAGGAGCCACCATCATCCGTAATTTCAATATGAGCAAGACCAGAACAACTCGTCGTATCCCCACGAGCAAATCCATAATCCTGCGCTTTAAACGAAATGGTAATTTTATTATGGGAAATCTCTTTCGACAACACAATGATCTCAGGACCTGTTTTATCCACTGCAACAATACCTGACCGAGCATCAATCTGTCGCGTTAAATTTCCTATTTTTTCAAATTCAGTAATCACCCAGGGAATAACGGGAAGAGGAACCGCTGCATCCGTCGTTTGAGTTAATTGGCATACCGATTGTCCGCCTTGATTCGCGCACGAATCAAAAATAATATTATTGTTAAGTTTTAACAAATCTGGAGTTATATTTCCATCAACTGTTACTTCATACACAATCGTATCCTGTTCGCGAATAATCCCATTGATACCATCTTGACCGGTTACTTTGACTGAAGAAATTGCCCCTGAAGTAAATGGCAAGGTGACTATTAAAACGCTCATCACCATCGCCAAGAATTTAACATACTTCATGCAAACCTCGGATTCATATTCTCTTCATTCTCGGCAGAGTATTCGTCAACCTTGTTAATTTGTTCCATCATCTCCACTTTTCTGTCTGCAGGAGGAATATCAAGAATCGCAGGACTAATTGCATAGACGATTATTTTACCTGCGTTCAATTCATTCTGAGTAATCGTCATGTTTATTTTTACACCACCATTGGGAAAGGTGTCATTAATTTCGACTTTGGGAACCGTGTAACAAGTAGAAATAATATTTCCTTCACATCGTTTATCTGCGGGAATTTCAACTTTCTCATCGGTAAACAAACGAATATCGAGTTCATACTCTCCAGGTGCTAAATCGATCGACACGTTTTCTCCAGGGCGATACTCAGCCGTTGCGACCATATCATCATCGAGAATATCTCCTTTTCTTCTAAAAGTAATCGTTCCATATTCTTTATCATTCAATGCAACGGGGGTGTTATCAAATGCCCATTTCCCATTCGAGAAGATCATCTTTTTCTTTTGTAGCTCAAGCGGTATAGTCGTTAACGCGTGCATCTCTGTTTCTATCGTTCCTGCTTGATCAATGTCCGTGCTGATAATCTCACTCCTTCCAAGATATCCTTTTTTATTGAACGTCGCAAGACCACCAATGCAGATCGGGAATTTGGAAACCAATGCACCATTCTTTGTTTTTCCAATTGAACAACTTTCTCCAGCACAGGTGTAAAAGACGTCAACACCATCAACTGGCTTTCCATTTTCCTTGACTGCAATCGTAATGTCTCCAGAATTTTTGCTGCTTTCTTTACATAATAATGAACTGGGATCAGGATTAACGGATTCAAGCGGAACAAAATCAGATTTCAATACCTCATTATTGCGAATATTTCCTTCAAGGAAATATCTAAAGGTATATCCTTGACCATTTAACGCGTTTTTATCGTAAATCTCAACCATGACGGGAAAACTAAGATCATATACAAAATTATACCGTTGAATTCCCATTAGAGAAAGGACATTTGTAGAAACACTTTCAGCAGTACAATGCTCACCATCACAATTCAAATCAAAATACACTGGCCAGAAATCAAGATAGGTGTAATGAACCTCAAGATCAGAAAAAGATTGATTGAGCGGAACAAGATTATGAACGTTATACAATGCTTCCTGCAATTCATTGCCGATTGCCGTAAAAGGCTCGTAATTCGACGTCCCGGTTACTTTCAAGAAAGGAATATAACTCATCAACATATTTTGAATATTATTTTTAACGGATGTTTTCGTCCACGATTCTGCGCCGCCAAACTTGAATTCCAACTCGGACATGGGGGGCAATTTTTTATTATTGATGCCAGAAAACAAAACAATCATATTCAAGACATCATTCTCCAAATATCTAAACTCAGATTCAAGCGAAGTAAGAAGACCCCCTAATTGATAGATTTTTGCCAAGTTTACTGAAGCAGTGGTAGAAAATTGATTGACTTCTTGTTCAACGTTGTTCTGTATAATTTTTAGTGGATAACGTAACGTAATGGCAACATCATTTTGGGTAACAACGGTCTTTGCAGAAAGATCCCCTGTTGTGGTAATCTGCATTCCTTGAACAGCAAATTGTTGGAAATTTGCTGTGCATCGTTCAATATTTTCTTCAATATAATGCGATATCTGTGTTTCTATTGAATTATCGTTCGCACTTGTCGCATGCAATGGTGGCATTTGAATAGTAAATTCACAATTTCCTCTACATCGATTATCCGATTTGAGATAAAACCAATAGGGAATCTTCAACGATGATCGAGGTGAAAATTGAACAGCACCACCTCCGGTTGGATCGGCAGTAACTGAATTAATATTATACCGTTCAGGTTCGATATATCCTCCACGATTCCCTAGTTTTGTCAATGCTTCTGTCGTGGTCCGAGACAAACAAGAAGTCACAAACTGACTCACGGGCTGGAATTGATCCGGTACATCTTCGGCGCGCTTGATATCCGAATGAATTTCTTTTTGAGCGGTGCTTCGTATATAAAACACAAGTCCAACTGCTATGAGAAGCACCAATCCTAAAATAATGGAGATCGTTACTTGCCCCTTACTTTTCATTGTGAAGCTCCTTCTGAATCAGCTGAAGATCATACAACTTTTGTTCCATTAATTCTCGAGCAAGCATCGATTTTTTCTTTCCCAACTTTTTGCCCACTTTTTCCAATAAGTCATTAATCTCTTGAGAAACCGTAATTCTGATTTGTATAGAGTCGGGCATGTCAGTTAACCGTCAATTTATACCTTATTTAGACTGATTATATCCATTATTTAGTATAATCTTATTTAAACATTTGTATTTTCTCACATTCCTTTATTATCCCTTAAAAATACTATAATTATACTAAATAAAGTATAAGATATATTTAAATGTTTTGAAAAAGAAAGAGAAAAAATTTATTATACTTAAAATATACTAAATAAAGTATAAATAAGGGATATTATAACCGAAATATTTATATAGAACTCATCATCACCCTTGATCGGGGGATACTATGATTGATTTCAACAAATTACATGGCTTAGTTCCTGTCATCGCACAGGACTACAAAACGAACGAAGTATTAATGCTGGCATTTATGAACGAAGAAGCATGGCAGATTACACTCAACGAAGGAAATGCATGCTATTTCTCTCGCTCAAGAAACAAACTTTGGCGTAAAGGAGAATCTTCAGGACATGTACAAAAAGTAAAGGAAATATTCGTTGATTGTGATAACGATACCATCCTCCTCAAGGTGGAGCAGATCGGTGGCGCGGCATGCCATGATGGCTACACGTCCTGTTTCTACAAAAAACGAGAACAAGGAAAGGAAAAAATAGTGGGAAAGAAAGTGTTTGACCCACGGAAGGTATACACATGATACTCAAATTAGGTATTCCGAAAGGAAGTTTACAAGAATCGACAATCAGACTGTTCAAAAAAGCAGGATTTTCAATTAAAGTTGATGAACGCTCATATTTTCCGAAGATTGATGATGATGAAATCCAATGCATTATGGTTAGAGCACAAGAAATGTCTCGCTATGTTGAGAATGGCCATATTGATGCAGGCCTCACGGGCAAAGATTGGATCTTGGAAAATAATTCAAAGGTTGCTGAAGTTGCCGATCTTATTTACGCCAAGCAAGGTCCGGGAAAAGTAAAATGGGTTCTTGCCGTGCCTAATGAAAGTAAGATTAAATCCGTCAAAGACTTGGAAGGAAAAAAGATTGCAACAGAAGCAGTAAATCTAACGAAGCAATATCTTAAAAGAAATAATGTAAAAGCAGAAGTAGAATTTTCTTGGGGAGCAACTGAAGTGAAAGCACCGGAACTCGTCGATGCTATTGTTGAAATTACCGAAACCGGATCTTCGTTGCGAGCAAATAATTTGAGGATTGTTGATGTCATCATGGAGTCAAATACCAAATTTATTGCCCATATTGAATCCTGGAAAAATCCGTGGAAGAAAAAGAAAATTGAAAAAATAAAAATGTTGTTATTAGGAGCGTTGCTCGCAGAAGAGAAAGTGGCCATCATGATGAACGTCAGGAAGAAAGATATTCCAAATGTGCTTAAACTCCTCCCTGCGCTCAATAAACCAACGATTTCTGATTTGAGCGATATTAATTGGGCCGCTCTTAATACGATCGTTGATGAAAAACAAGTAAGAGATTTAATACCAAAACTCAAGGAGGCTGGTGCGGAAGGTATTGTTGAATATGCGCTGAACAAAATCATCTTATGATCCAAATTCTAACGCTGAAGGATAAAGAACAGTTAAATAAAATACGGCAGCGATCAACCGGAGAGATAGAAAACGCCCTTCAGTCGGCAAAAGAAATAATTGAACAGGTAAAAAAGCAAGGAGATAACGCACTCATTGAATTATCAAGAAAATTTGATGGATATTCGTTAACCACAGAAACTATTGAAGTATCAAAAAAAGAAATCCAAGATGCGTACAAAAAAGTGGATAAAAAAGTCATTACTGCAATGAAGAGCGCAATCCAGAATATAAAAAAATTTTCTCAGAAACAAATGCCCAAGGAGTGGAAAACAGAAATGACGAAGGGCGTTATTGCTGGTCAACTCATTCGACCAATTGACTCTGTTGGATGTTATATTCCCGGTGGATCCTATCCATTGCCGAGCTCAGTCTTAATGACTGTTGTTCCGGCAAAATTTGCAGGAGTAAGAAAAATTATTATCTGCACACCTCCAAAAAAAGGAAATGAAGTAGTTATTGTCGCAGCGGATCTCGCGGGAGCCAACAACATCTTTCGAATTGGTGGTGCACAAGCGATTGCGGCAATGGCATATGGCACTGAAAAGATTCCAAGGGTAGACAAAATTGTGGGTCCAGGAAATATTTATGTCACTGCTGCAAAAAAAATATTGTATGGAACCGTCGGTTTCGATTTTTTAGCGGGACCTTCTGAAGTTCTGATTTACGCGGAAAAAGGAAATCCAATGTTTATAGCTGCCGATATGTTGGCACAAGCAGAGCATGATAAATACGCATGTGCTCTTTTTGTTACCGCCAACAAAGCATTGGCGCAACAAGTCCAACGAGAAATTGATAATCAATTATCTTCCTTGTCAACTCGATCAATCGCAGAGCAATCAATCAATACCTATGGTGCTATCCTGCTCGTTAACAATGCTCAAGAAGCGATCTCGTTCATCAATGATTTTGCTCCTGAACATCTCGAACTCTTCGATGAGCGGATACTTGGAAAAATCTCCAATGCTGGCGCGATCTTTTTAGGAGAAGAATCATGTGAAGCAGCAGGAGATTATGCGGTAGGTCCCTCTCACGTTCTTCCTACGGGAGGAATTGCACGGTATCGATCGGGATTAAGCGTCTACGATTTTATTAAAATGCCATCCATACAGAAACTCTCAAAAAAAGGATTACACCAATTAAAAAAAATAATTTCTCCGCTTGCAGAAGCTGAAGGACTTATTGCTCACAAAAAATCTGTGGACATTCGATAATGATCAAACCAAAAGCATCGGTCTTGAAGATGTCTCCGTATCATCCACCCATCGAGGGAAGAGCGAAGTATATGAGATTGGATTTCAACGAAAATCTGATGGGACCAACAAAAAAACTTGAGAATTTCAAGATAGACCGAGAATTTTTTTCAATATATCCAGAGTACGGAGATTTTAAGAAAAAATTAGCCATCTATTATGCTCAGAAAGAAGAAACATTGTTGCCGACCAATGGTGCCGACGAAGGAATCAAAATAGTGGTTGACACGTATGTCGATAAAGGCGATGAAGTCATTCTTATTGAACCGACTTTTCCTATGTTTTGCGTGTACGCAGAAATTGCAGGAGCAAAAATAAAAAGAGTATCATATGAAAAGGATTTTTCTTTCCCGATAGAAAAAGTACTCAAATTGATTTCAAAGAAAACACGGCTTATTGTTTTTGCCAATCCTAATAATCCGACGGGAACTCTAGTAGAAAAAAGAGATGTTGAGAGAATACTCAAGCAAGCAAAAAATACCATTGTCCTTGTTGATGAGGCGTATGGGAAATTTAGCAAACAAACATGCCGAGATCTTATCAAAACACATGATAATCTTATTGTTGCTACCTCCTTTTCCAAGGTGTTCGGTCTTGCAGGATTACGTCTTGGTGTATTATTCTCTCAAAAAAAGAATATTGAATATCTCTCCTCTGTTCGCTCACCTTATTCTGTTAATTCACTTGCAGTAAAGATAGGAATGATTGCTCTTGATGATCCAACGTATGTCGATCGCTATGTTCAGGAAGTTATTCAAGAAAGAAAGAGGCTTGCAGAATTCTTTACAAGAAAAAAGATATATTGTCATGAGGGATTTGCAAATTTTATTCTGATCAAACCAGATCATTCTGACAAACTCTATGAATTTTTAAAGGAGAAAGGAATATTAATAAGGAAGGTTGCATTGAAAGGGTACGTGAGAATCACCATTGGACGAAAAGACCAGATGGACACGCTCATACGCTGCCTGGAGAAGTTCTATGAATGATGTGTTGATCGCTGTTCTTTCTCTATTGGGCATGGGAGCTCTCTATTGGGTACTTAAAGGCCAATGGTCCTGGAATAAGATGATGAAACAATGAAGGCAATCATTTTCGACATGGATGGTGTATTGGTTGATGTCAGCAATTCCTATAGGATTGCGATTCAAAAGACCGCAGAATATTTTCTTAATAAGCCAGTTACTTTAGAAATGATACAGCGACTGAAAAATAAAGGTGGAAACAACGACGATTATGATCTTGCACGAAAAATTGTCGCGCTCGGAAATAAGGTTGTTGAACCTGAAGATATCAAAGCAAGATTTGATAGATTATATTGGGGAAAAAAGAATGATGGTCTCGTCAGAAATGAACGCTGGCTCATTGATTATACCCTGCTCAGAAAAATTTATGGTCGCTATAAGCTTGGCAT
>JAHFLI010000132.1 GCA_023255615.1 Candidatus Woesearchaeota archaeon | reverse complement strand
TTGTCCAACGAATAATTGTTGGATTGGAAATTATTCTACTTATGACACTGATGCGTATTCAGTTATTGATGGGTGCATTGAAGACATGAGTGGTTTGGCGACTGAAGATGCAGTGTTCAACGCCCCTGATGAACATCAATACCGTTGCATTAAAGGAAATTGGCAAGTGCCGAATTTGAAAACTTCTCCGTCTGGCAAACATGGATTTTGTCAACAGGAATCACAATGTTTAGTCGATCCCCTTGGAGATCCAACAGACAACGGAAACACTTCGGTGTCTGCGTTCCCTGTCTGCGTTAATGATAAACAATATCTTGAATCGACAGACTTCTTATGTGTTAATGGTGGTTGGACGTCGAGAACGCAGTTGATTGCACAGCAAATGGTAAAGATAGTCACTACAAATTATACTCTTGCGTGCGGAAGTTCGGATGAAATGTTGAATTTTATTGATTACTTTTCAAATAAAAGTATGCACATGACCGATTACTTATTTTACGTTAATAATTTATGTGTCATGAAAACGGATGATTCTGTTATTGTTGGTACCTCATTGAACAGGCCAGTTGATTCTACGTTCGCGTCGTTCTTAGAAGCAATCGATAAACCCTTGCATTACTGCGATGCAGCAAAAGTTAAAGACGGCAACTTTAAAGTGTGTTCTGGTTCTGATGCGTATTACAATGATCAGTATAATTTATTGATTTTTTCTCAGAATTCTATTTCGTTTGGGAGCAGCGACATCTGGGCGAGCTTTTTGAATCAGATGACGGTTATTGAAGAAGATATTTTACCAACTGTTCCCTCTGAAGTCTTTGGAGATATGAGCCTCTTCAAACAACGTCATTATTATAATGGGATTTATCTCGACAAGCATGATGATAAAGAAATAAATGGAATGATCGAGGCACCGACATTGGGAGAATCAGTCATAGGCGTTTCATATACTAATCCAGACACATCATTCTGCACGACGATTAATCAATTTAATGATGACAATCATAAAAAGATTTTCTGCACTGCGCCCGGAGTGAATACGTATGTATTGACAAGTGATCCAAACTCACCGAGATTATTTCCAGAATTGACATATAAGTTGAGGGTGAGTTAAAAATGAAAAAATCTAAAAGAGGGAAACGCTTTTTCTTTTTTGTGTTACTCCTTTTAGTTTGGATCTTTATTTTGGCCACTCAAGGATTATCTAGCGGTCCGGCCTGTAATCCTGGCGATATGCAAGGATTTTCTCCTGATAACGCATTTCATCCTTTATGTGTGACGTCTGGTGGCTATTGTCAAAGAAGTTGCTCCTGTAGAGCAAACGGGCAAATTAATGTTCAGGCGACTAATATCGATTGCTTGAAAAGCGCGAGCATGGCCGATATTAATTTTGACGATGGTGGAGTATTGACGGTTAACGGTCATTCACTTTCTAATAATTGTGATGATGGGCCGGCAATGATCCCTGGATTTTCAGATGATGATTTCCTCGATTATTTGAAAGAAAGTGGTCCCGGCAATGCTAACTTTGTTCTTTCAAACGTAAACAGCTTTGCATATGGAATTTCAGTTGCTGGCGCAATTAATCTGAGATACGGTCAACCCGATGACGATCAAATTCTTTGTTCAGGAACTCCGTCGTGTGATTCGATTTGTACTCCCGGAGATGGTGGTCCGCTTATTAATGGGCGAGATCCGTGCGATTATCAAAAAAGCACGGCGACACCACGGAAATGGATAGGGGATGCAGTTGAGGATGTCAATAAATGTTGCGGCGACGACATTTTTAAGATGACTCCTCTTGGTCAAACTGATAACGATAATCCTGATCGTAATGAACAATTTTGTAAACAATGCCCAGTTATGACACCAGGCACATTACAAGGCACTCAACGTCAATGGATGGAAAACGATCCGAATGCCGGACTGAATTTAGGTTTCAATAAATGTTGCGGCGACGATCCTACGGGTATCGATACATCTGTCTTTGATCCTTCTATTCCTCATACAAAACAGGAATGGGACGCAGCATGGAAGGATACTGATTATGACAGCCCAGATATGAGTCAAACAGCGTGTCAACTTTGCCCTATTGGAAGCGCAAATGCAGGTTTACCTGCATCACGATCATGGGATCTCGCATTAATGGGTCCACAACGATGTTGCGGCGACGACCCTAATTTTAAAATTCAAATAAAACAGGAATGTAGTGGAGGAGAATGGGCGGGGGAAGTTGTTGCTGATAATCCAGATAATAGTGAAGAACATTGTTTGAAATGTCCGTCGATGGGGACTGGAGATCTCGGTCCCGGTAGCAGAATATGGGGAGACAAATCGCATGAAGATCCACGTAATTTCCCCCCAGATCAACAGGAATGTAATATGTTTGGATCTACGGTAAGTTGGGAAGGAGTCGATGATTTCGCAAAAGAAAATAATTGGGCAGATGTTCAAGCAACCGATAAACCAGAAACGGTTGGTTGTTGCGGCGACGACTCAGCAGAACAATGGTGTAATGGATTTACGGGAGGACCACATGGACGAGGAGAAGCATGTGAAAATGGAAAATATTATGTTAGTAAACCTTCAGATTCTACTACAGTTAATCTTGATGAAAGCGATCATTGGGTATGCGAAACATGCGTTCAGCGAGTAAATGGCCATGGCGTTCTCCATAAAGGACATTGGAGACCAATGGTGGGGCCTTTTGGTCCATTAGTTGGAACAACCACGGGAGGTCCAGGAATTACGCCGACAAGTCCCGACGGAGAAATGGGGATGTGTTGCGGCGACGACCCTGGAGAAAATTGGTGTATGAGCGATCAAGCAGCATGCTATTCAAAAGACATGGATACCACCGATTCTCTTGCAGAACCCGATGTCAGCGAAGAACTTTGTTTGGGATGTGCAATGTATGGTCCTCCTGATAAATCAATCATGCGCGACTGGAATGAGATTGGAGTTGATGTCAAAGAAGGACGAGCATGCTGTGGAGATGATTACGACGGAGCTCCACAAGTTGGAACAACGACTGATGACGGATTCGAAATTCATCCTGATTGCTTACTGCATTTTGATAACGATGATACTATTTGCGGCAATTTCGAAAAGTATAGTGCAGATGGAAATATGTGGGCATGGGAGCATGCCGGCGATCAAAACGGAAATATTCTCTACGCTCCATGCGATGGTTGGTGGGGAAGTAGCGATGGATATGATATTGTTTCTTATGGAGAACATTGGGCAATTTGCTTGCAAGATGGATTTATTGGTATTGATGATTCTACCTCAGATAATCCCTTGGGAATATACCTCATTAATGGTATAGGAGATGAACCTCATGATTACCTCTGCGTCAATGGAGCAGGTCCAAAAACGATTCATGAATGTTGTGGTGCGAGTGGGAATTGTAATTCTGATGGCATGTCTGGAGTCCAGCATTTTATGGGCGATGTGATGTATGTTCCTCATGCTTCTGCACGATTCCAACCAGGATATTATTATTGTACTTCTAATGGGACTTGGGATAGAGATTTGGATAGATACGACGAGCAAACGTGCTTAGCCGCAAAAACTCCCGATGGCAATCCTGCTGGATTTATTTGGACCGGAACGTATTGTTGTGGGGAATTAGACGATGTTCCTGAATTCTATAATGACGTTGGCTCTGGCGTCGGTGCGTGTTGGAATTCAAAAATTGCGTATAATGGAAATGTAACAACGAGAAA
>JAHFLI010000131.1 GCA_023255615.1 Candidatus Woesearchaeota archaeon | reverse complement strand
ATCCGAAACTCAAAGATATTTCAACAGAGGCATTCTGTAGAGCCGTTGATATCTGTATTGAAAAGAACGTCGATTTTATTCTGATTGCTGGAGATTTATTTAATAATCCTCTTCCGGCAATGGATTCGTTAAAAAAAACGGTTGAAAAATTAAAGCAACTCAACGATCTCAATATTTCCATATACTTTATTGCAGGATCTCATGATTATTCTCCTTCAGGAAAAACGATGCTCGACGTCTTAGAAAGTGCTGGTCTTGCAATAAATGTGATGAAGGGAACAGTAGAAGAGGGGAAATTAAAATTAAAGTTTACGATTGATCAAAAAACAGGTGCAAAGATTACCGGCGTATTAGGAAAACGGATGGGATTAGAAAAAACATATTACGAACATTTGTTGAGAGAGCATTTAGAACAAGAACCAGGATACAAAATATTTATGTTTCATACCGGCATCGATGAAATCAAATCAAAATCAATGGAAAAAGTGTTATCAAATCCCATTTCCCTTCTTCCAAAGAATTTCAATTACTACGCAGGAGGACATGTACATGAAGTATCCGTCAATAAAGTAGAAGGATATGGAACCATTGTCTATCCTGGACCATTATTCCCCAACAGTTTCAAGGAAATTGAAGATCTTCAAGGAGGGGGATTTTTTATTGTTGAAGACAATATTCCGACATTTCAACCCATTCAAGTATATAATATCATTTCACTAACCATTGACGTACATCACCAAACACCGCAAGAGGTAGAATCTGCAATCTATGAAAAAATAAAAGCTCATGAATTCAATAACACTATTGTTACGCTACGAGTAACAGGTACACTCTCGTCGGGAAAACCTGCCGATATCAATTTCAAAGATATCTTTGCCACCCTCTATGGTAAATCTGCCTATTTTGTGATGAAGAACACCGCAGCATTAACTTCTCCTGAGTTTGAGGAAATAAAAATGGCTCCATCCTCAGTTGAAGATATTGAAGATGCGTTGATCGGAGAGCATCTTGGACAGTATTCAAAAGATCCGAATGAACGAAAGCTCGTGAAAGATCTGATGGACGCATTAAATGATTCCAAAGCGGAAGGAGAGCGAGTTCCTGATTTTGAAGAACGAATAAAACAGCGAGCAAAGAAAATTCTTAATCTTGAATAATTAATTTCTTGAGAAGGTCATTGACTTCTGCCGGAGTTGCCTTACCCTTTGTTTTTTTCATAACTGACCCAACGATAAAGTTCAGCGCCTTTTCATTTCCTTTTTTATAATCAGCAACTGCTTTTTCATTTTCAGCAATTGCTTCCATACAGAATTTCTCTAATTCAAATGAATCAGACACGGCAAGTAAGCCTTCTTTCTCGACATACTCTTTGACATTAAATGGTTGTTCGATCAATTTTTCCATCAATTGTTGTCCAGTCGCATCAGTAATTTTCTTGTGCTCAACCAATTTTAATAACATAATGAGATTCTGTTCATCCAATTCAATATCCTTCAACACCTTTTTTCCATAATTCAACACCCGAACTAATTCTCGTCGTATCCACTTCGCCGCAAGTAATGGATCAACTTCTTTAGCAACGCGCTCAAACAATTCAGCCAGCTCTTTTTCCGCTGCCAAGATTTCTGCATCTTCTTTTTTGAGTTTGTGCTTATCAACGAACTTTGAAACCTTATCATGAGCAAGTTCCGGAAGAGATTTTTTTATCTCAGCAATAAATTCTTTTGAGATCGTTATAGGAACTAAATCAGGATCGATAATATATCCATAATCTTCCTCTGTTTCTTTTGTTCTTAATGAAAATGTCACACCTGAATCGCTGTCCCACGCTCTCGTTTCCTGGATAACTGTTTCTCCAGAATGTTGACGATCGACTTCATATTTCAACGCACGCTCTATCTCTTTAAAACCCGTAATATTCTTGATTTCAACTCGAGTATACCCTTTTTCTTTTACCGAGACATTTGCATCCGCTTTAATAATTCCGTTATGTTCATCAAAAATATCAAGGTACCCTAAAATAGTTATCAACTGTTTCATGAATTCCCGTGCTTCTGGAGGACTCGTTAAATCCGGTCCTGTAACAACTTCAACTAATGGTTGTCCAGACCGATTATAATCAACAAGGACATACGACGATCCTTTCATGCCTGCAGGATGAACAAGAGAAGCAGGATCTTCCTCAATATGAATTCTACTCAAAGAGATTACTTTTCCGTCTTTGAGTTTGAGAACGCCGTGTTTCCCCAACGGTAACTCATACTGCGTAATCTGATAATTTTTCGCAAGATCGGGGTAGAAATAAGATTTTCGCGAGAAAACTAATTCAGAAGAAATGTCGCATCCCATTGCTAAACATAACTTCAACGCATATTCAACTGCTTTTTTATTCAACACCGGTTTTGATCCCGGCATTCCTAAACACACTGGACATACCCTCGTGTTTGGCTCATCATTACCTGATGTGGGACATCCACAAAAAAGTTTTGTCTGTGTTTTCAACTCCACATGAATTTCCAGTCCAATGACGACATCTGAGGTGAATTTCATCATATCATCCTTGATTTTTTTTTTGTAAAAATATTGATTGACTTATGGTGTCAAAATTTGGCCCGCGAATTTCAAATCGTAAGTCACAAGGCAATGAATCTCTTATTATTTCATCAAAAAGTAAGGAAAGTGTTTCATTATAGGAATAAGTCTCGCCTGGACGAATTAACGTGCTCTTATCATTTTCGTGTATATTTAAGAAACCCCAATTCTTGCTGCAATTTTCGTTACAATTATTTAGACAATTGATTGACCTATTAATACTAAAGATTTCAGTATTTACTGAACCCCAGTTACTAATTCTAACGAAAACTGGAAATTCAAAAGAAGTATGATTCCATAACGAATCCTCAACTTGATAATCTATGTTTTTATTGTAATCATTACCCCAAGGAATCATTGATGGGGTTATTTCAATAGAGAGTTTAGCTCTATCTCTTTCTGCGTCTTGTTTGAACGTCTGTTGAGAAACTAGATAACCATCATATGATGCAACAAACCCCATAAACAATAACCAGACTGTCAAAAGAGCAATAGTGCGGGTTATCCATATTTCGAGATTAATGCTTTCTTTTATTGGTTGTTTCTGATACAACATAAACACCACTATTAAGATAAAAGAAACACCACCTAGCGAGAGAATTAAGAGATTAACAGTACTAATATAAACGAATAAAAAGAATATTAGAATCAGAGCGATTAATGATAAGAAGATATATAAGAAAAAAGATTTGCATGAAAAACTTTGGCATGGTGTAGTGATTTCTTTTTTGGACTGTAGAGATTTACCTGATTTCTTGTTTGTTTTCGTAGCGGTATTTGAATTTTTTACTTTTTTCATTCCAATGCACTTCCTAAAGTAATCAAATTCTCTTCTTTCAAATGATCCGCAATCAGCATCATGCCAACGGGCAATTTTTTTTCAAATCCTGCAGGAACATTCATGTGAGGAAGCCCCGCAAGATTGGGACCCACCGTCATGCTATCCATCATATAATTCTGTAAAACAGTCAACTTGCTGATCTCCTCAAATTTTGGAGGAAGAATAGGAACAGTCGGGCTCACTAATGCATCAAATTTCTTGAATGCTTTTTTGTACTCCTGAATTATTTTTGTCCGTACTTTCATTGCCTTGACATAATACGCATCACGAAATCCAGCCATGCGTGCGAATGTTCCTAAGATGATTCGT
>JAHFLI010000024.1 GCA_023255615.1 Candidatus Woesearchaeota archaeon | reverse complement strand
ATTAAATAAAACGTTCCCTTTTCCTTTTTGACTACAGTTTGCAGAGATCCAACGCGCTCCACATCAATATCTTTATCGAGCACGAATACGCTAATCTTATTTTTGATCTCCAATTCCGAGTTCTTCAACAATTCACGAATTTTATTATCGTTCTGGACTTCTTTCTCCAATTTTTGGCTAAAGCGTCGCGCGGCAACAAGAATGGCTTCCATGGACGTTTTTTTCTCCACTTTCAACTCTTTCGCAATAAGACGTGCAAGAGAAGAATAATTAATGAGATCTTTCTTTAGACAACTCTTGATGTCGTGATGTTCAAGGATATATTTCGCCGTAAGCTCAGCGGTGGACTCTGACATGAAAAGGGTGAAGAACAACAAGTTTATAAAAATTTACTTTTTTGTTTAATTTAGAACATTCGTGTATAGAATCAAAATGCGCCGGCCGGGATTCGAACCCAGGCCAAAAGCTTGGAAGGCTTCTATCCTACCGCTAGACTACCGGCGCGCATCAACAGAGAAAAATGATCGATTTATAAAAGTTCCCTTCGCAGATTCTCTACAAATCGTTCAAAATCAGTGCGTTTGACACATGCACCACACGCCATCTCATGACCACCACCATACCCTTCAACGCCAAGTAACGCTTTCTCAAGGGCAGGAAGAATAGGTTTCTTTGCGGAACGTAAACTCATTCGAATCTCTCCATCTTTTTCTCTTCCAATAATAATGTACTTTTTCGGATAATGAAACAATAATTCATTCGATAACTCGCTCGTGAAACTCCATTGATCAGAGGGATACAAAAAAATAAGAAACGCATCTTTTGTTGCGTTTTTCTTCGCTTCTTTCAGCAATTCTTCATACTTTTCTTCAATTTTTTCATATCTCTTCTTCAAAAATTCTGCTTGAGGTGTCTCTGCATCCAAAATTTCTTGAGGACCAGAAATGCGCGTCAACACTTTTATCGAGGTCATCACATCTTTGATATCTCCTTTTAACAAATAAGAAAAAACCCGCGCAAGTCGTCCAATAGCTGTTGAAAATAATGCTTTACCAGGATCCATCTTTCCTATCTTAAACGTAGGGTATTGCCCATTAAACTCGTCAAGAAAATCGGGAGTAAACCAGTCACCAACAGTTCCAATAGTTGCCAACCAAATATCTTGCTTGACTACATGATAACAAATACTTGAAGTGGGATGATGCGCTCCATTATTTACCCGCGGATTAAAGTAATGAACTTTTGGAAGATCAAGAGGTTGATGATGATCTACCCAAACAATCGGAACATCAATCTTCTCAACAAATTCTTCCAACACTACTGCAACATCAAGGATAAAAACCTTGTCGGGTTTGTACTCTTCCACCTTTCGTGCAAACTTTGCATCCAATTTTGGCACAGATTTAACACAAATACCTTGTCCTTCTTTTTTATATCGATAAAATAGAAGAAATGAGCATAACCCATCAGGATCATCGTCAAAAAAAAACAACGGTCGAGAACATTCATCGAGCTCTTGCTTAATCTTTTTGTAATCTTTCTCAGTCAGCATAGAATCTCCGAGGAATTAAAATAAGTCTTCTCCCGTCTCAAGATTTTTGATATGAATGGCATTTACTGGACATGATTTTGCAGCTTCAAGATTGACTTCAAGCTCTTTTTCCTCGATCATTGTACTCTGAACAGAATTTCCTTTTTCTTTCGTTCCGCCAAGAATATCTACTTTTCCATCTTCATTTAATTTCCAAAATTGCTCAGCGACTGCAACACATGCTGCAGCTCCAATACAGGTTTCGCGGTCAACCGTTATCTTGTATGTTGCCATGTTCTTTTAGGGAAAAACTGGTTTATTTATAGTTTTCCTTTGTGCGCAGGTAACAAGATTTAAATGTGGTGGTTACCACCAATCGTTGATGCTCAGCTGCCTTATTTGTAAATCACCTATACCCCACTACTTAGAAGATCGACGGCTTTGCGCAAAACACGCTCGACAGCAAAACCTTTCTTTTCTCAGCGAACAATTAAAGGAAAAAGACTTTGCATCTGCATCTTCTTCAGTATTTGTCGGACGATATAATTATCCGAATGTTAATGTTGGAATCTTAGCACCTCCTATTTCTGATGAACATACATGGATGCTCGACGCACCGGATGTCTGGTCAAAACAAAATGTACCGATCTCACGCATTGTTTCCTTCCGATCTTCCCTCTTAAACAATCGTTTCAGTGCCCATATCCTCGATCCACGGAAATCATCAAAGTTTCTTTCTCTTTCTCAAGAACTCTCTATGGTGGAAAAACCGACAGACATTGAAATCCATCTAGAGGAGAAACCACACTTCACGATGAATTTTAGCGATACGGCGTTACCATTCGGCCCCGCCACAAAATTAAAAGAAATTGAAGTGACACAAAATCCGTCAGTAAATCAACGTATTGAAAAAATAGTCTATGATACTGATCTTAAAGCAACAGAGGGGTTAACGACATTATATGAAAAAGGAATCTCAGAACACTCTCTTTCAAAAGTACTTTCTGTAGGGAACTTAGGATTGAAAAAAGATCGCAAACTAGTACCGACGAGATATGCGATCACGGCAGTTGACGATACATTGGGAAAACATCTCCTCAACGAGATCAAGGACAACGAAAAAACAGGATACCTCGCGCATTTTGGATCCTATCTAGGAAATTATTACCTCATTCTTTTTTTCCCTGAAATCTGGTCATATGAACTCTTTGAGATGTACACTCCCTCCTTCAGAGGAGACAATTATTCAACCGACGCAGAATCATTTCAGGGAAGAACAACATACGCGGAAAATACTGCTGGCGGTTATTATACCGTGCGACTTGCTATAGCAGAAAAACTTTCTCGACTTCATCGTCAGTCGTCTGTTCTCGCTCTTCGGTTTATTACTGATGAATACGAAGTACCGTTAGGAGTATGGGTCACCAGAGAAGCAGCTCGGAAGGCGTTGGAAGAAAAACCAATTGAATTTGGATCGAAAGAACTGATGCTGGAGTACTCAAAAAAAATAGCGCTAAAGAAATTCCATTGCGATCTTTCCACTATTTTTGACCGATCATTTATCCTCAAAAACGTTCTTCATCAAAAAAAATTATTCCAGTTTTAATATTATTTTTCCAACTTTTTTTCGATCTTCCCAAACAAAAGAACAAGTAACACAACAAGGGAACTCATGAAAGCAAGCGCAAAGTACCCTACGCCGACAGTAATTCCGATGATGGCAACCGCCCAAATAGAGGCTGCAGTAGTCAAGCCATGGACATTTCCCTGATTTCCGATGAGTGTTCCGGCTCCAATAAATCCAATTCCAGTTATTACTGCGGCGATGATATGGGGATAATTTGGAAAAAAATCGACTGATATAATGGTCACGAGAGTTGCTCCAAGAGCGACAAGAATATGGGTGCGTAACCCCGCAGGCTTATGATTAATTTCTCGTTCATACCCAACTATGGCACCAAGAATTAATGCAATCAAGAGCTTTCCAATTTCAATGACCGGAATATCCATACCGGTTTATTATTTTTGAGATTTAAATAGCTTACCCTTCATCTCTTCCAGCTCACGAAGAAATCTACCAATCGTTTGAGGAACATGCTCCGGTTGAGTTTTCAAAATGTCTGCCGTTCTTTCAAGAATTTCTCCTGAAAAAGAAGAGGAAGAGCATAATTCGAGATCCTTTCTCTCGATATTCTTTTGCTGGGAGAGAGCTTTTTTTGCGAGTTTCCATTTCGTAAACAACTCTTCTGCACGTCCGGGAATATTCTCAAGACTTACATGCAAAAGACGAGCCACCTGATCAAGAAGCTGTCTTTCAGTCTGCTGTTCTTTCTGACTTGCTTCTCCTGCAGTAAAAGTAAGACGCACGATGGAATCAGAAATCTTGCTCGACTTTATGATTGTAATTGTCCCTGCTTCGCCTGTTGTGTGCAAATGAGTTCCCCCACAGCATTCAACATCTACTCCGGGAATATCAACAATACGCAACTCTTTTCCAGGAACCGCACCACCCTGATAAATGCGCATTCCATATCTCTTCTCGGCTTCTTCTCGTGCTAAAAATGAGAGGTACACTGGAATTTTTTCTTGGACAATCCTATTCGCTTCTTTCTCAATTTTTTTAATCTCTTCTTCAGTAAGATTCGCAAAATGGGTAATATCAAGATGCGCTTTATCAACATCTTTCTTTGCACCAGCTTGATTAATATGATTCCCTAATACTTTTCTTGCAGCAGCATTGAGAATATGGGTCGACGTATGATGTTGTGCTAATTGTTGTCTTCTTTCAGGATCAATACACCCAACAATCTCTTCCCCCACCGGAAAATGATGTTCCTGAGCAAATTCGTGGATAATAACCCCTCCTTGCTTGAACACATTCACTAATTTTTCTCCAGCTAATGTACCGAGATCATGAAGCTGGCCCCCCGATGTGGGATAAAACGCCGTTTGATCAAGAATGACGTATTTCCCCATAACTTTAACGATCTTTGCAGTAAACTCTTTCAGTTGATAATCGGCAAAATACAATCCTTTGGTATTTGAAACTCCCTTGAGATCAAGTTTTTCTTCCTTTATCGTCGCATGTTCTTGCTCTCCTTTTTCGTGCAACGCAGATACTTGCGAATAAAAGTTATCAGGTATAATAATATCCTTTCCAAGCTTTGCTGCTTCTTCTCGAACAATCTCGGGAGAAATACCTTGACTATCATATAACTGTAAGAGTTTTTTCTCATCAATGCCGTGATGAACTAACTTTGAGACAAGCGAACGTGATTTTTCTTTCGTCTGGATATATTTCTTCTTCTCAATCTGGAGAATCTCATTCACTTCATCAATAGTATCCATCATTTCAGGGTATAACTCCTTGAGATATTTCGCATGAATCTCACACATTTCCCGAAGATCAACATCCCATCCATACTGATCAATAAAACTTAAGGCACGACGCAAAATAACTCGAAGATTATAACCGCCGCCGACATTTGAAGGCAATGCGCCATCGGAGAGTGCAACAAGCAATGATCGAGAATGCTCACCGATAGAATATAACGCAGAAAGAGGCAGAACGGTTTCTTTCAACTCCTTGACATCAACACCAATCTTTGATGCAACAGTTTTCCATGTTTTGTTGACATCTTCAACCTCATCAATATTCAAATAAGAAGAATACGGTAAAAATCGTTTCATCAAATGATCATTTACTTTTATTCCTGTCAACTGACGCAAACGCTGACATACAGTAGGAAAAGTTGTTTCATAACTCGTCGATGCTGCTTTCGTAAACCATGCATTGCGCTCATGACCCATCCCCATATCGAGCACTCGAACGGGCAATTCCTTATTTCCCGATGGTGTCATCTCATAGAGCATATAGACTTGATTTCCCAATTCCAGACCACGAGAAAAAAATTCCATACATGGTCCGAAATTTCCACCACCAGCCCAGGCATCCTCGTGGAATGTAATTTCCTTATTAGGTAAACCTAAGCCAATCTTTAACCAATTATGGATATCACGAAAATATTTTGCTTGATCCCATTCTTTTGGATTCATAAATGCGTGTTGTCCTATCATGACAAAACCAGTATAATGTGCACCAGTAATGCCCACGTTATCAATATCATTAAAGCGTAAACAAAATTGAGGTACAACAAGAGGATTAGCAGGAGGTTTTATTTCACCAGAAACAACATAAGGTTGAAAATCATAAATCGATGCTTGTACAAAATCAGTATCGTCTCTCCAACGAGCTACAACTGGATATTTTGGAATCGGAGTATATCCCCATTTCGTAAATAACCGGGAAAACTCCTTCCAAACCTGAATATAATCTAATTCATTTTTTGCAGGACTTCCGTCAATAAATCGAAATCCACCAGAACACGCAGGATCTCCACACGTCTGAGATCCAGAAGCTGTCCAAAAATAAGTTCCACATGTGCAAAGTTTTCTCTCAAATCCCTCAGCCTTCAAAACATCAACCGCGTAATATTTTTCAGGATTCTTACTCGCCTTTGCTTTGAATTCTTTTTTAATTTCTTTGTCCTTCAACATGAACAAAGAGACTTTGCTGGAGACTTATAAACGTTATGAAAATTATTCTAAAATCCTTATTTTTCCGTTTCTCTCTAGTAACTCCCCTAACCTAATCATTTCATTAATCTTTTCTTCACCGAATTCCTGAATGAGTTCAATATCATTTATTTCTCCTTTGGCGCGCACTAATGCAAGAATCCGTCGCTGTGCGTCCTGATCTTCAGATTCCTCCGCTAAGAAATTTCGCACTGCCTGAAGATGTTTACATTCTTTTTTTCGAAAAGAAAATGCAGGACAATCACATATATTTTTTTTGAGATCAACAGAGTAATATCTTCCTCCTTCAGAACTTTCAACTCGAAAAAGATTCCCGGATCTTTTGATCTTCATGGTACTTCCTGTACACGTTCATATTAAAATACTTTCGAAGGGGCTCTGTCCTCAAAGTCAAGGTGCAGCCTCAAGTCGAGCTTCTCATCAGAACAATCAACACGGACAAGAGGGTTGGCTCCGTCGGAGAATGTCGGTTATCAACAATCATTACCACAAGCGAGAAGCTGCTACTTGCGAGCGAATGCGAGATTGAGGACAGAGCCTTTCGAAGAGCAACACATAAAAAGGACAAATAAACTAAACTACTATGGAAACTTCGGTTGGAGCAATTGTTTTTTCAAACGATAAAAAGTATCTTCTTCTCCAGTACGAAGAAGGACACATAGATTTTGTTAAAGGCCATATTGAAAAAGGAGAAACAGAAGAAGAAACATTACGAAGAGAAATGAAGGAAGAGACAGGAATTGAATCGTATGCTCTTGTTCAGGGTTTTAAAGAAAAAATAACGTATACCTATGAATGGGATGGAAAAAAAAGAAAAAAGAAAGTAATTTTTTATCTTGCACGAACTCCTCAAAAAAAAGTTGTTCTTTCTCATGAGCATACATCATTTTATTGGTTGGAGTTTGAACAAGCAATGAGAAAATTAACATATCCAAGTGCAAAGAAACTTCTTCAAAAAGCGCACCACATGGTTAAGTAACAATTTCACGGAGCTCATCAGCATAACGATGCGCCAAATAAATGGGTTCGGGTAATTTATGTGGGAGCTTGACGAGCGTATTCACAAGATCAACTGCATTCTTCATCGAAATCTTATGTCCAGGAGAAACATAGAGCGGCTTCGCATGCTCTTTTGTTCGAATAATGGTTGCTCTCTTCTCACCATCAAGTTCAACAGAGTCACCTTTTTCTTTTCCGCACAACAACTTTTTTGCTACACCTACAGTGGGGATATCGAGGATAATTCCGATGTGACACGCAATACCGATTCTTCTTGGATGAAGAATCCCATTTCCGTCAACCATCAAAAGATCTGGTTTTTTCTCAAGTTTCGCAAACGCTTCTAAAATAACGGGCATTTCCCGATAACTCAAAAATCCGGGAATATACGGAAGAGGAGCAATACTAACGGCATATACTTTTTCAACGATGTCAAGAGTTTGAGCATCAATAACGACCAGAGCAGAAATTATTTTATCGCCTTTATAGGATTGATCAACGCCACCAATGAGTTTTATCGAGCCATATTCATTTTTGAGACTCACCTTCTTAGCTAATCGTTCTTGCTCTTTGATCAGTTTCTTGATATCAACCATCGATTAATCTTCCCAACTCATGTTTTAAAAACTTTCTGGTATTGCTGGCTCTGTCCTCAAAGTCAAGTAGCAGCCTCAAGTCGAGCTTCTCATCAGAACAATCAACACGGACAAGAGGGTTGGCTCCGTCGGAGAATGTCGGTTATCAACAATCATTACCACAAGCGAGAAGCTGCTACTTGCGAGCGAATGCGAGATTGAGGACAGAGCCGGTATTGCTATTGCCCAGCATTTTCTGAGATGTAATGAAATCATATATTCAAACAAATTATGGCTTACCAGCTAACTCTCTCACCATTGGTGCAAGCGTTTTTGCAACTGTACTAAGTCCTTGCATAGTGAGATGTACGGAATCAACAAAATTCCCACAATCAGGTGTCAATAATGCTGAGAAATCAACGAATGGAACACCATATTGACCTGATACTCGAGAAAGTGCATTCCCCAATTTGTTATTATATGCCTCGAGATCCGCGACTAAAACTGGATACGTATAACATATTGGAGCTGGCGTTTGTCTACAGATAGCAGCGAAGGGGGTATGCGCCACTATTACTTTAGTTCCTCGTTCTTGCCCCTCCTCAATCATTGCTTCCAGGTTTCTTACTAAGAGACCTTCTTCAATGAGGGATGGGGGTAAAGTGTTAAATGGACTTTGATCAATCTCTTCTTGTTTCGTTGTCGTTAATATTTTCTCAAGATCTTGTTCTGTTTTTGGACGAAGTGATTTGCGATACATTTCGTCAACAAAATCAAATTCAGTCTGACGTTGATGGAACCCCATTTCTAACTTAGGAAAATGACCACGAGCGAATTCTTTCAAAGTTTCAAATTTTTTTTTTCGGAGACCTGCCCAGTACTGTTCATTCCGAAGAAACCACGGGTGAATAGCCTCGAGGTGAGATCGGTCTCCCGTAAACATATATTCAGCGAGGCGTTGTTCAGTATCATCCTCAAATAATCGACATTTGGTTATATCATTTTCTCCAATATAGAGTATGGCAACATCTAACTGATGGTGGGCTGCCATATGATGAAATCGCCACAATTGAGGACCACTTGATTCTCCTCTTTGTCCATAGTTAATGACCTGATAGGAAACTCCTGATTCATTTAAAATCCTATTAAGCCGCTTCGGCCAACTATCAATTCTTTCTCTTCCTACATATCCCTCAGTAACGCTACCGCCGAAGCACCCCACACGAAAGACATCAATTGGTTTTGGCTGAGTAATATCATGATCGGTAAACACACCATCGGAAATACTTACCTCACCATTATGATATTCTCGGAGACAAAAATCAAATGGGTATTTTGCACCATAATCTCGCGTGAGGTAACCACAATCATTAGTTTCAAACGGTCTTTGAACTGAACCACCAGTCAAATAATATATTCCATACATCGGTTTGGGCTCTCCTTCTCCGATCACTCGGTGTCTGACGATTCCCAATTGACGTGAAAGAACAACCCCTGCTAAAAGTAATGGACTATATACAATACCTCTAAACAATCTTCGCTTCCCCGCACTAAGTGCAATATCGGTTTGTTTCATAAAAACATAATACTACTAAGAAGTGGTATACTTAAAGCTATCTAAAAAGATAAGAAATAACTACTCAAATAAGAGTCTGCAGCAGCGTTGACTGCTGCATCCTCGTACCTCTTTTCCCGTGAGGAAAAGGAATGGCTCCCTAAGGTGTGTGGGGGTGGTTGAGAAGAAAGTCGTTAGGGAGCCATGATCGTGATGAAAACTATGATTTCTTCAGGTCAAGGTTTGGTCTTCTAATTTCTTTCAACCATAATAATCCGATGCGAATCATTTCTTTGTTGAACTTATCTGAAATACTGTACGTCTTTTTGTAGAGATCGTAATCAATTAGACCCATACTCTTCATGGGTGTTAAGATACGATCGTAAAACTGACGCTTGTTGTAACTAATCTTTACTTTTTTTCCTTTGTACGGCGGCTCCTCAATCATATCAGTGATCAAATTTCCTTCATGAAGTTTCGTCGCAAACAAACTCATTTCTGTTTTGCCGATCTCTCCGTTATGATCTTTGATCATTTGGATGAGCAATTTCGCTACAATGATTTGCTGTTTGGTCGCAAAAATGACCTCATATATATCCTCCGGCAAATTAAACCGGTCAAATAAAATCACCATCTCAAAACTACTTAAACTTAAACTAGTATATAAATGTTACTATTTTGTATACTGGCATATAAACTACCCTTTTGACTAGAATATTAAAACTAATAAGTAGTTAAAAATAGATAAGATTAAAATGCCCCCCTCATTACCTAATCCCTCTCAGTTTAAAAAATTAGATTAAACATGACGTTAAAAAGGATAAAACTCTCAAAACGAAGAAAATTTGTGTATGGGGCTGGTTTGAATTTACTCTCTTTTATCACTTTTGCTTTAGGTGCTGACGCATATTTAAGGTTTAAGCTCAGCCAAGAAAAACCTTGGGTAGTTACAAACGATCAGGCAAGATCTCAAGCCGGCGAATATATCCCATCTCTTATTCCCGGATTGGAATACGTAAATGCTCCACAAGGAGATAAACATAACTCAGAACGAATCAATAGTTGGGGGTATAAAGATGATGAATTTATAATACCAAAACCATCTGGTACCTTTCGATTTGTTAGAGTCGGGGATAGCCTTACTGCGGGATTTATGCTCCCTGATAAATCAGATAC
>JAHFLI010000130.1 GCA_023255615.1 Candidatus Woesearchaeota archaeon | reverse complement strand
TATCATACTCATCACTGAATGCAATGGAAAGAAGGATGACCCCAATCACAACAAGTGTGCTTCCCGCTGTTGCCAACCAGATTTTTTCTTGTAAGAAAGAGGGAATGGCAATTATCGTGCCAAACACTGCCCCAATGATTCCTGCAAGACTAATAAGCTGCCTGTTAACCATAACAGAGAGGAGAATATCCATCTTATTAAGTCTTTCCAGAATAATACCTAAAGATTTTCGAGCAAATCGTCAATGCTTTTTTCTGTTACCGTTATTTTTCAACAGGTTAATAAAAAAAGAAAAGAATTTCCAAAATGCTCAACTATTTTCCGTATCTTTGTTCAACTTCTTTCCAGTTGACAACATTCCAAAATGCTTTGAGATAATCTGCACGTTTATTTTGGTACCGTAAATAATACGCATGTTCCCAGACATCGACTCCTAAAATGGGTTTTTTTCCGTCGGAAATCGGCGTATCTTGATTTGCCGTTGAAACGATCTCAAGTTGTCCATTATGCACGACTAACCACGCCCATCCTGAACCAAATCGTCCCATGCCTGCTTTCTCAAACTCTTCTTTGAATGTATCAAAACTTCCAAATTTCTTGGTCAGCGCTTCGCCAAGATGCCTGGATGGTTGTCCGCCAGATTTTGGTCCGATAATTTTCCAGAAAAAACCGTGATTGGAATGTCCACCGCCGTGATTACGCACCGCACCGCGAATATTCTCGGGAACTGCATTCAAATCTTTCAGGATTTCATTCACATCCTTTTTTTCCAAAGACGTTCCTTTAATCGCTTCATTCAGCTTATCAACATAGGTTTGATGATGCTTTGTATGATGAATTCTCATTGTCTGTTCATCAATATGTGGTTCCAACGCATTATAGTCATAATCCAGTTTTGGCAATTCATTCATGAGTAACACCCCATAAAATTAACTATAGTGAAGAAGGCAATGATAATATAAAAAGTTTGTGGTCAATTCAACTCAATCGTAATCTTCTTATCTTTAACATTTACATCCTTGACAATCTTATGCCCATTTAACGTATCGCGTATCTCATGCCAAGAATGTTTTTTTTCAATGGCCCGCAATTCTGTAATAAGGGAATCAATCAGCCGATAATGGGAAAAAATAAGTTCTCCTTTTCCTCGCGTATCTGCTTCGGCGAGTTCCAGCTCCTTTATTTTATCTTCTTGACTTCGTATTATCACCTGTAATTTCTCAAGAGCGTGCTCTTTTGTGGATTTTTTCTTTTCCATCATCACCATACTTCCCTTTTCAATGGCCCGACTCAACGATTCAGTAATCTCCGTATCTTCATGTGCAAAGAACTCAGTCTCAATGGGAACAATTTCAATGATTTTTCCCTCTTTTTTGATCAATCGTGGCTGAAGAGGCGCATGTTTGAGTACATCAATACATTCCAACACTTTTTTTCGTTCCGATGACGACAAGTCCCGTGGTTTTTTCGTTTTTTCAATATGGGATTTCAAACACACTTCCTCAGAAAATAATCCACCTAATCCTAAATCAACCGCTAAGAACGTTCCGAGAGAATCTTTTTCAGTATGATGAAGAGATTCATCAAGAAGAGGAAGTGATAACCGAAACACATTGGGTTCTTTCTTTGGAAAAGAATACGTTTCTCTCGGTCGTATCGTGCGATCCTTAAATTTGTGATAATCAGTTGCCGCTAAAATCAAATCATTCTCATCAAGCAACAAAATATTTCCTTTGCCAAACAATTCAACAAGAAGACTTTTCTTGCCTTCTTTTTTCTCAAAAACCATTTTGACAATCCTCTCGGGTTCAATCTGAGAAATTTCTCGGATGCGCGCATTATCAAGATGTTTTCGTAAAAACACACAAAAATTATCAGGCTCAGCCGCAGATTCTCGTCCTTCCGCAATATACATACATTTTCCCGCCAAAATTCTTAAAATCTTTTTTCCGGTATTCGGAACGTGAATAGTAAAAATAACTTCTTCTTTTACGGGGTGATAAATGTTGTCGACTTTTCCCTCTACCAACATCTGAAGTTCCTGTACTAAGTAATACAATTCAAAAGAGGAAATCTGCGTTTTCATACGCCCAAAAGATGAGATTTGTTATATAAGACTTATCCTTCTTTCAAAATCTTCTTCAATAATTCATATAATTCAGGATAATGTTCCGGATCTAACACGTCGGTGTGCAAACTGCTTTGAAGAGAATCCGTACATGTTCCCTTAATTTCATAATTTTTTGCCCATTTCAATTCCGCACTCTCACTAGTTACAATGCCATCACCATCTGCATTATTTTCCATCGGGCAGCCAGTTGTTTTGATATCATACAGAGGAACTGATTGCGGTTGAGCGTTTAATCGTTGCAAAAAGACGCTTCCCTCCCCCATATCTTCGCATTCTTTTGATGCACCAAGAAGAGTGCAATATTTTTTGACCTTTCCGGAAACGCCATGATGCGGCGTATTAATAGTAATGATCTTATCAATATCATTGGCACCGAATAAGGAAACATAATCTCGTGCAACTAAACCACCCATGGAATGCGCAACGATAATGACTTTATCAGAGCCGGTTCGCGCTTTAACGATACCGATAATTTCTTGCAATCGAAGTGCATAGTTCTCAACCCGTTCGGATGTTTGAAGAGAGACAGAATAACTGCCAACGCCAAATGTACGAATATAATAATAGGTACTTCTCAACGTAACAGGGGCTCCACTCCTGCCAAAATCAGATTGAAGGGCAGTTGGAGTAAGATTCAATTCGCCTCCATTCACAAATCCATCTCGTTCAAGAAGACGTTGAATAGCAGAAAACGCATGCATGGCCGATTCAGGTGAATTTGCATCATTAAAGAGATGTCCATGAATAAAAAGAATCGGTGGGGATTTCTTTTCGCAATCCGGACAGCACGAGTGACATTCATTATTCACACAACAAAGAGGATTATTCTGAGAAAAATTCGTCGGCGTAGTCTCCTGAAGATGTGGAAGTGTTGTATTGAAGGAAGGCAACGTATTCATCTCGAGAATCTGTCGTGAACGTTCAGGAACGCTTTGATTTATTCCCGTGCCACGACAATTCTCAATAAGATAATCATCAAAACGACTCGTATTGATTATGGTCATTGCAAACAGATCTTCTGTTGGAAATGACGAGGAAAATGAAGCGGGAAGAATAGTAAAGGACATACTCACATTACGTTCAGAGGCAACGTGTTGAGTTTGCATAAATGCAGTATACTCCATTGTAGAACGAACATCATCAAGCAGAGCATCAAAACTGTCGTTCCCTACGCTCCACGGGTAATGGTGCACTCTAAAAGAGAGTGATGCATTATTACTCACAAAAAATTCATTGTGAAGTGCACGAAGATCGGTGCAATTGAAAGAAGAAATATTGGAAACAGAGGTATTTTGTTTACCATGGAGTTCTTCGTGTCCAAACGCAAGCAATAATAATCCATCAGTCGATCGCTGTTGGAATTCTTGAAGAAGCGATGGAAGAATTGTCAGAGAAGTATTCATATCAGAAACAACTAAAGTCTGATTAATTGACGCATCAGATTTCAAAAGAGAATAATCAGAAAAAAAAGTTGAAGAGGCATTGGGTAACGATTGAATATATGGGGGATATTCCTGCTCCGCGTGAGTCACCGCCTGAGAAAAAAGTTCTTTTTCATTGATAATATCATTCATCTCTGTATGCACATCATTACGTTGGTGAATGAGATCAAGAAGAGAATGCTGAACCCA
>JAHFLI010000129.1 GCA_023255615.1 Candidatus Woesearchaeota archaeon | reverse complement strand
CATGGATTTTTAGATCGTTTGCGCTATCGGTTTTCTCGCAGCCGAGAAAATGATGAAAAAAAAGTCAACTATATTCAAGCAAGACAAAGAACTATTACTAATAAAATCGCCTCTCTTGGGGAACAATTAAGTATAAATTCAACAGTCTCGGCCGTTCTTGAATCACGACTGGATGGTTTAGATTATCAAATGGATATGCTCTCAAAAAGAAGAGGGGAATTCAAAGAACGAAATGGTTTAGGAATTGATGTTGCTGTTGATCGAGCATTCGATGCTCTTTTTGTTCCTGCCGAAGCTGAAAGAATAAAAAGTGAAGCTGAAACTACTGTTGATGGATAAGAGGCACAAGAATCCTATTGACGTCATGTTGCTGGAGGAGGAGAGCGAAGACGCACTTCTTTTTCTGTCGAACAAATTAGTCGGGCTAAAGAAGCATTGAAATCGTTAACTGAAGCACGAAGAAGGAGAGAAGTCCTCGAGGAACTTCGTGAAGGTTATCAAGCTGACCTGAGAAACAGTCCAGTTGTCATTCGAGCAAGAGAAAGAATAGAAAGGGATCTGGCTCCTCGTCTTTAATCTTTATACCACGTCACTTCAACATCATCAGTTCTTTCATATGGTTTAATGACGCAATCAGAGATTTTTTCTCCACCTTGGTTTTGGTATTTTAACACACCTAACCACGCAATCATCGCTCCGTTGTCGACGAGAAATTCATTTTCAGGACAATAACATTGTGCACCGCGATCATCACACATCTTCTCGCACATTTCCCGTAGTCGAATATTGCAGGCAACTCCACCGCCGAGAACTAATTCATTTTTTCTCGTATGCGCAAGAGCTCGTTCAGACACTTCTACAAGCATAGCAAAGACTGTTTCTTGGATAGAAAACGAAAGATCTTCTTTTGAGCATTCACCCGAATCAAATTTTCTTTTGGTATGTGTTAATAATCCTCCAAAAGAAACATCCATTCCTTTGACGACGTATGGCAATTCAATAAATTTTTTTGATTGCAAACTCAATTCATAAATTTTTGGTCCACCAGGAAATCCTAATCCAATATGACGTGCAAAAGAATCAAGAAAATTTCCCACGCCAATATCAAGACTTTCTCCAAACACACGGTATTTTTTATTGTGATAAGCAATAACTTGTGTATTCGCCCCAGATGCATATAACAATATTGGATCCTTTGCATTCGTTCTTAGTCGACCAATTTCAAGATGAGCAATAGCATGATTAACACCGACAATAGGTTTTCGTAATTGGGATGCAAGAGAACGCGCGACAAATGCCCCAATGCGCAAGGTATGTCCGATTCCAGGAGATTGAGAATACGTGATAAGATCAACATCAGCTAAAGAAATCTTTGCTTTTTCTAACGCATTTCTTAACACGACATCACATACATTCACATGATGATCGGAAGCTTCTGTTGGAATAATTCCTCCAGACTCCGTCGTATAAGCATCTTTCACATTTGCAAGAACTTTTCCTTTCTCGTCAACGATTCCAATACCGAATGTATGTGCTGTTGATTCTATTCCTAAACAGATCATAGAAAAAGAAACTGAATTTCTATTTAAGAATATTTAGGATATTTTCCGTCCTATTTTTGTTACTACTTTATAGATACAATAAATAGAAAGATTTAAAAAGGGTCTTTTTCTTATTTTTCCCATGGCAAACAGAAGAAGGTCAGTTGAAGTTAATACAACAAGCCCTATGCAAGAAGTCTTATCTATTTTGGTTGGATCTTATTTGAGTTTTGTCAGAGATGTTTACAAAGGATTAAACGAAACCCCTCTTGATGGATTTGATCTTAATCTTTCCGAGCTACTTGTTTTGGAAAATGGACTATTTCGAATAAGGGATGAAAATCGGCGACAAAATTTTCCGAGACAACGACAACTTTACAAAGAAAATGCAAGAAAATCACCGTATGAGATATTTCAAGAAGCAGGAAGACAATTACCTAAGGGAGTTACTCAATTTTCAAATGGATATTCATGGTTTAAATCGAGAGTTGCAGTTCTGGAAAGAGTAAGCGGTGATCCAGAACTTGTGAGAGAATTTAAAACCCTTTACGAGCGATTAAACCCTTATTCAACAAATCGGGGCGACATGAGAATAAGAGTTGAACGTGCGGATAGTTCAATTGCAGCATTATTTATTGAAGCGTTTACAACCCCGCCAAGAAAATATATCGCTCCAGGATTTTCTGAGGGCAACTATTTGGATGAAGGATTTTCCGAAGTTTCTCATGTTGATTTTTTACCTCCACGTGGAGATAGGAGATATGGTTTAGAAAAACGTGAATGGGCAGAAACATTTGCGAAAATGTATGTGCCTGAGTTAGCACGAATTTTAGAAGAAAAATATGTTCCAAAGTTGATCGGTGCGGACCCTTTTCCATCGGATCGATTAGCTGTACTTTCTCGATGAGATCCGTTACAAAGCTTTATATTCTATTCTTATTCAAACATCGTCATGGCTAAGGTAATGAAACTATTTCGATATGGATTGATCTTTTTTGTGATACTTCTCGTTCTTTACCAGTGCACAAATGTACCACCTCCTTTACCGCCCCCTCCAAAACAACCAATTGTGCAGCCAACGACTCAGGCTCCCGTTATTCCTCCCGCTACACTATCTCAAGGAGAAATTTTAATTGGAATCGAATATCTCATTGATCATCTTTCTGAAGAATTTGCACCTCTCAATATTCCATTAGTAAAAATGTTACCAGAAAATTTTGATTGGTCAAAAATGCAACCTGATTTGACGAAACCTGTAGACTACACCGTTTTAGATAGTTATGTGCGAGAGTATCAACAAGCAGGTTTTCCGGAAATGATTTTAGGATTGCGAGTATTGAGCCATAATTCAAATAATGATGCCGCAATAAGCAAAAATGTTCCCGTTCCAAAACCGGAATATGAAGATGATTATGCAGCGTGGATTAAAGGAGTGGTTGAACGGTATGACATGGACGGAAAAGATGATATGCCTGGATTAAAATATCCTGTACGATTTTATGAAATTGAAGTAGAATTCTCTTCTTATACCCCAGAACCAACGGATCACTACCTGAAAAAATTAAAAATCGCTTATGACGCCGCGCATAGCGCAAATAAAGATGTTATCGTCGCGCATTCTGCATTTTTGCCGATGCGTGCATTTGATACCGATCCCTCGCCAAGCCAATATGAATCTGCATTTTCTCAGCGAAATCTTCCTGATAAAACGCACACATTAGCAGATATGAGAATGATTCTTGATCATCCGGGGCTTTTTGATGTTGTCAATTTCCACGCATTAGATGAACCAATTATGGAGGAACGCGCTATTAACTGGCTCAATTACGAAATGAAACAGCGTGCATATACTAAACCAATCATTATTAGTGATACTATGCCTTCTCCATTTATTTCGTATGGAAGTGCACTTACCTGTAAAGGACCGTTCCAAGGAATTATGGTGTGGCCAGCAAAAGAATCTGATCGATGTAGAGTTTCAGAATATTTCAATAAGATACTCGATAATGATCCAATCTATCTCCAGTGGATGCACAATTTTGTGGCTGCAGATAGTGTCAAGAAAGTGATCATTGCCGCAGACAACAATGTCGTGTTAATTGATACTTCTTTTATTATGGATCTTCCCATTTTAAGCACCAAACTGGGATTGGCAGGCGCGGGAAATGGGGGATTTGCAGGAATGGTTGAGGCTGATTATAACATTTTTACCAAAGATAGAACCGTTACTTCCTATCGGCCAAATTTTTATGCTGTTCAACAAG
>JAHFLI010000128.1 GCA_023255615.1 Candidatus Woesearchaeota archaeon | reverse complement strand
GGAAGAAAGATCACTAAATATTCTAACTAAGTCTAACTCTCTCCCCATTCTACTTTGTTCTTCAAATGTCAGCCGCTCAGTTCTTCCCACATAAACTGTGTTTGGAGCTTCCGGAGGTCCGCTTCTATAAAGCCATAAATCAGATGTTTCTTCCATATTGTTACTACTAGTTAGTTACTATATAAATCTTTCGGTTTTTAAACGGGATCACCCCTACAGAGTTTCACGCAAAATGATCTCGACGATAATCTCGCATCAACTTTATATATAATAGTCGATACTCTTAGGTATATGGAGAAGTACGAGGAGCTCCGCGATAAGGCTGCGCAAAAAATCAAAGCGGCTGATCATATGCTGAATACTACTCTGCCGCTTGTTAAAGACTATCGCATGCTTCCTTCTATCCTTGAACATATTTTCCTTGGTATGACGTATGCATTACAGGCAGTGCTTGTGTATGATTTGTTGTACAAAAGAATTCCTTCGTTCGATGAACATTTTCAAAATAGAGTTCAATTGTTTAAATCTCGCTGTCTGGATCCGCATCATTTTAAATTGGATCAGGTGATTTCTCTGCAAGAACTCCATTATCTTCTTCTGCAACGAAAAAAATCCCATACTGAGTTTATTCGCCATGATCGGTTTGTCATGTGCGCGGAAGATTATCAGATGACGACTCTTTCTGAAGAAGATGTAAAAAATTATTTGAAAATTGCAAAGAAGTTTGTGTTTTTGGCCGGATTAGCAGTAAGCAGGAAAAACTAAGCAAATCTTTTTATACAAGGTATGACTAGAGAGATACGAGGAGGAAGACGTACATTCACTTTCATTAATCATACAGTATGATTGAATCCTTAGAGAATGCTATAGAAGAGTTGAAGCGTGTTGACCATCTTGTCTACGTCAGCTTAAAGTATACTCGTACGGTTGACGTTATTAAATCTGCGATTGATCGCATGATTGCATTCTTGGATTTTATTATTGAAGGATTTCTTTTGCAAGCCAAAGAAAATAAAGTCATTGATAAAGTTCCGCAAATGCCCATTCTCCGTGCAGAATTACTGAAGAAGATTTATCCTAATGAGCGGGACATTTTAAATGCAGTGACCTTATATCTCAATTTAAGAAAATTAACGAAAGCGCGCTACGATAAACGTGAAGAGTATAGACGACATGTCACCATGATTGCATACCTTGAAGATGGAAATATTCAAGAAGTGCAAATTGATGATATGATGAATTATTACGAGAAATTAAAAGAGTTTTTTGAGTATGTGAAAATAAGGTTATGACTAAGTTCGTTGCTCTCGTTTCAGGAAAAGGAGGAGTTGGAAAGACCACAACAGCAATTAATTTAGGATTTGCTCTGAACAGAATTGGAAGAGATGTTACCATTGTGGATTGTTTTTCTTCTTCTTTGCGCGATTATTTAGGACTCAATGTAAAAATAAGTTTGCATGATGTGCTCGCCGGGAATAAGCATATTCATGAAGCAACGTACATCCATCCTTCTGGCGTAAAAGTCGTTCCTTCTCATACTGCGCCACAACCTCAGCGGACATCTCTTTCGCAAGCACTTCTTGATTTATACGGAAAAAGTGAGATTGTTTTGCTTGATGGTACTTCTGGCTATGGTGCAGATACAAAAGAATTATTCGAGGTTGCTGATGAAGCACTTTTTATTTCCGGTCCTGATGTTCATTCTGCACAATCATTATTAAAATTGACTGATACTGCTGAGCGATTAGGAACAGTTGTTCTTGGAACTGTGGTAAATAATCATTCGAATCAAAAAAATGAAGCACAGGAAATGTTAAAAAAATATGGGCATTCCGTTGTTTCTGTTGTTCCGTACGATCGAAATATTCCACGATCATTTTCAGTTCATCTGCCAGTGTTGATTTCATATCCCGGATCGCCATCATCTGTCCAATATCATCATCTTGCGGAGTTGTTTTGGAAACATGGATAGCAAATGGACTCAGGAGGATGTTGACAAGACCGTGCGTATTTTAATGGATGCAAAGAAGAAAAGATCATGGCTTATTCGTTTTCTCGATGAGATTGTGTATGTAACAGTGTTTGTTGTTGCGTTGATTATTAATTTTGTTATTTCGCTTGTCCTTGTTCCGATTATGTTGGTTTTTTCTGGATTTTGGCTGTATGTCATTATTATGGTCATTGCCGTTTCTTTTGGTTTTCTCTTTGAGATTCTTATGCGCGATATCGAATCACTTCAATTCAAGCATCATATGATTAATTCGTTGGTTATTCCTGCTATTGCCGCTATTAATTTAATTATTGTTGGTGCGATGGCAAATAACATGAAAGAACAATTACGCATCAACAATGTTTCTCATCACCCTTTAGTTGAAGGTGCGGTGTATGCTATCTTTTTTATTCTTCCTTATCTCTATCATCAGTTCTACAAGAAGAAGATTTAAAAAAAGGCCACAGATTCTCTTAACAGATGGTGGCTGTGGTGTAACCTGGCAGCACTGAGGACTGTGGATCCTCTAGACCGGGTTCAAATCCCGGCAGCCACCCTTCTAATCTCTATTTCGATTTTTGTTTTGGAAATAAGCTTATAGAATTCTATTGTGATGAAACAACACTAAAGCCGGTCTATGAGATACTATCCTGCACGTGTAAAGATTATGCGTCATGTCTCCCATAATTCTCTTTTCAAACCTTTTAGTTTAATTCTTGGACCCCTCTTTCTGGAAATATATTTTTGAAGATAATAATATATTTAAATAGATGCATCTTCCTCACTTTATTTGGGGAAAAGTTCTGGCAAAGTTGTTAAGGGTGAAACAATGAAAATGCATAGAGCGGTTCCTGTAATACTGTTTTTCTTACTCGTGATGATTGCGAGTACTTCGGCAATTGAGGTTACTTTTAATCCCCAGCCTGTTGAACAGGGAGATCAATTAACAGTGAAGATTACTCCCAGTTCCCCTGGAATCTGGAGAGTATATTCAATCGCGACTGCCAACGGCCAATTCAAAGAAGCAAAAAGATTTTACTGTCCCCTCATCTGTACAAAGCCAGTTACTCAGGAAATAACGATTCCTTTATCATGGCAGGATGGAACGTACGTCATCAACATTTTTGATTTCTCTGAATCATCATGGCAGAAATGGAAATCATTTCCTTTTGAAGTAGGAAAGCAAAATCAGACAGGAACACTTACCCTTTCCTCGACTCCATCAGGTGCATCTATTGCTATTAATAATGAATCAAAGGGAGTAACTCCGGCATCGTTCGCATTGAGTGCAGGGACATATTCGCTTACTTTCACTAAAGAAGGTTATCATGATGTTGTTACGAGTGCAAAAGTAAACCCAGGTCTTGTAACATCAATCCACGCATATTTAACCTCTAATGAAAATCAAACAAATCAGACGACAAATGGGACATTACAAGTAACCACTGTCCCCAGCGATGCACGTGTGTTTATTGATTCTGAGTTTAAGGGAAGTTCTCCCCTTCATATTTCTCTTCCTGTTGGACTTCATGATTATGCAATCAAAAAGGAAGGATATCAGGAGAGTAGTGGATCAGTAACAATAAGTCAAAGTAATACAACAGTCCTTCATGTTGTCTTGCAGCAAAATGCATCTCAGAATGGATCATTATTTGTTCAGTCAGTACCAGCGGATGCGAATATTTTTATCGATAATCTTTTTTCTGGTTTGACGCCAAAAAATATCAGCCTTCCTGGAGGAGTTCATAATCTAAAACTAACCAAACAAGATTTTAATGACTATGCTCAGGACGTATCGATCACCAGTAGTGCGACGACAGAAGTATCGGTAACACTTACTCCACTTCAAAATCGAA
>JAHFLI010000127.1 GCA_023255615.1 Candidatus Woesearchaeota archaeon | reverse complement strand
ATGCCCGATGCGATGAACACATTTTTGTTATAAGGCTGGAGCGAATTTTGAAAGTCTTCATTACATTTGAAAAACATGTCGCAATATCCTTCTGGACATGGCTGTTGATCGCATACTGGTTTGGGGTATTGAGGGTTCCATCGTCCTCCTGATTCGAGGCAAGAAATTTCATTCATAACTTGGGGGGATTGTTTGGTATAATCACAAAAATTCTCACTTTTCGGTTCGGGATAAAACGTAGAAATACCATACGCAACGAACATCACAAAGATAATAGCAATACCAATGCTCAATAAACGCTCTTTGATTTTCGACATACGGTGATGTCCCTCAAACGACTATTTAAATTTTCGCATTCGAGAAATGAGAAAGAAATATAAATGCCTATCTGGCAGAAAAAATATGTCTGAATTGCGCAGAACATTAGGCTTTTGGTCGTTGCTTGCCATTTCTATCAGCTCCATTATCGGAACGGGAATGTTTATTGGTCCTGCCATTGCAGCAAAATATTCAGGGACAACCTCATTGATCGCATGGGGAATTCTATTGATCATTTCTCTCTATGTTGCAGCATGCTTTGGAGAGTTAGTAGCAATGTTTCCGCGCGCCGGCGGTGTGTATGAATACTCAAAGCAAACCTACGGGCGGCTCGTGAGTTTTTCAGTCGGATGGCTTGCATGGATAACGGAAAATATTACCACCCCCTTACTTATTCTTGCCGCATTAAATTATCTGACTCCTGCTCATTTTCCCACCTATTATAAAATTCTGATAAGTCTTGTCTTTGTAATTCTGCTTAACATCATTGCGTACGTCGGGATCGAAGCAAGCAGTTTAACATCTCTTTTTTTTACCGTCATTACACTCATCATTCTTCTTGTAGTCTTGATTCCTGGAATCTCCCTCGTTGATCCAAAAAATCTTCAGCTGCCATTCAGCCATTCCTTTTCGCTTATTTTTGTCACTCTGTTCTTTATTGTTGAAACCTTTTTTGGATGGGAAGCAACGACGTATCTTTCCGAAGAAAGTAAAAATCCAGAAAAAGATATTCCCCGATCGTTGATTATTGCGACGCTCATTATCGGAATTCTTGGGGTGAGTTTAGCCGTTGTTTCTATTGGTATATTCTCCTGGGAAAAATTAGCGACGTTCGCTGCACCATTAAATGATATTGCAGTTCGCGCGTATGGAGATTGGGGAATTTATCTTACAGGGATTGGAATCTATCTCATTGTTATTGGATCAGCGGCAACAGGCATTATCGCTGGACCACGATTGTTATTTGCTCTTGCGCGTGATCGACTCTTTTTACCGGAATTCACCGCGATTCATCCGCGATTTCATACTCCCCATAAAGCAATTATATTTCAAACCATTGTTTCTATTCTGGTTTTATTTTTAGCATTCGGCGTGTACAAAAATCTTCTGTCGCTTCTTGTTCCTCTGGTATTGATCATGTATATCATTACCCTTCTTGCCATCCCTATTCTCCGTCAGAGAAAACCGGAATTAAAAAGGCCCTTCAAAGTGTGGTTTGGAACGATAGGACCGGTCATTGTCAGCTTGTTTTATACAGGAATTTTAATCACGTGGTTACTCTACGAACCGTCTGCACCACGAACATTTTTGATTGCGATTGCCGTTGTTGCGACAGGATTACCGCTCTACATCTTGCTCGAGATGTACTACAATCCCAAAACCATTCGATCGGTCAGTAATTTTCTTGCATACTTTACTCTCTGGACAGAACGAATCATGCTCCCCATAAAAGTTCGAAAAGAGATCATCGGTTTATTGGGAAACATAAAGGGAAAAAATGTTCTTGAATTTGGCTGCCATGTCGGTACATTGACGATGCATCTTGCCGAAGAAGTGACCCCCGATGGCAAAGTCTATGCACTCGATCTTGCCGAAAAGGAAACAAATCTTGCTGCGAAACGAGCAGCAAAAAGAGGTCATAACCACGTAACCATTCTCTATGATGAAAAACTGCATAGTAGGGTTCATCCAAAAATTCCAGATATTCATACTGTAGTTTCCGTCGGAATATTAAGTTATCTGCAAAATGTTAAGCAAGTATTACTTGATATGAATAAGAGACTTGCGCTTGGAAGTAAGATTTGTTTTGTTGATTATGATAAATTTTTCGATGTGATTCCTAACGTCGATTGGCTTCATGACGATACAAAAATTAAGAAAATGTTTCGCGATGCGGGATTTACGGTTGATGTCTATCGAAAACAAGGATTCGCGTGGAAGTATGTCTATATTTATGGCATTAAAACAAAAAATATGAAACAGTAAAAATTTATAAAGAGAGATTGTTCAACAAGAATCATGAAACGAGGAAGACCAGTTGCATCGGAAATTCGACAGCATATTGTTGATATTCTCGGAATAATGAAAAAGGGGTATGGGTATGATATCTATCGTATCTATCGAAAGATTTATCCAAAAGTTACTTCGCGATCAATTTATTATCATTTACGGAAAGGTATCGAAACAGGAGAATTCAAGGGAGCTGGAGTCGTAAAAACAGAAGGCCAGTACTCGTGGGGACCAACGGCAGAAAAGATATATTACGAGCTTGGTCCAAACGCAAAGCCAGTGAATGATCCTCGGGTTGCGGAGACGGTAAAGAAGTCATCCACGCAATAACATATTGTGCGTGATAAGGCCGATGATCAGACAATTGCACGCTATTGTGTTCGAATGAGGATGGACGTGTTGCACGAACAGGATACACCGTGCTGTTTATTCCCGGAATAAAAAATTGATGATCAAACACATCATTCCCGTCAAGAGCAGAAACAGAGATAGTACACTCTTGGCATAATTCTTCAGTATCATATGCTCCAGTCGATTCAATAAAAAGCCTATAAAGTGTATCGTTTACTCTCATATTAAAATCTCCTGCAACAATCAACGGTATTCCTTTTTTTCGTTTCTCGTGAATGGATGCAACAAGTTGTTCATTCTGGCTTAATCTCGTACACTCCGCGTCTTCCTGGTTGAGAAAAAGGTCCTTGTCTTTATCAGAAACAAAATGAACATTGTAGATGCCGATAGTCTGATCTCCAGAGTCGACTTCAACATATTGGAACCCTTTTCTCGTTAAGAAATCCCAGCTCACTTCATGGCTAAATGGTGTGAATTCTTGATAAGAAAAGGGGAGCTGACTAAGAATAATTAATCCCGATCCTGCAGAGTACCACGATCCACGATCACCAAAAAAAACATGAGCATACGGACTGCGATTGACGAGTTCAGGAAGAGATTGATGGAATCCTTCTTGAATCATGAATACCTGTGGCAATTCTCCTTGGTGAGCAAGGTCATCAAGATCACGAAAAATTCCTTCGATGTTCTCTCGATTTCCAACGATAGGCAATCCTTTGATGTTGTAGGTCTCAAGAGTCAAGGTAGTATTTGTATCGAGGAGAGTTTCAAGACGTTCTTCCCGTTGATCCTGGGGAGAGTTCTGAAACGTTGCCCGGCAGCTATCAATATTTGGGGCATGATCAACATACAAACATGAACCAATAAGTCCGACTCCAACAAGAAGAGTATAGAGTGCGCCCCGTACAAATTTACCCATCCATATTACAGGAGAAAAGAAATATATAAACATTACTTCAATTTTTCAAAAAAACCATGCAGTGCATAAATTTCTCGCTGAGTGAGAAAACTTTTTCCCAGAATTCGTTTCCAGATTAATCGCTGAGTTTCTTTTTTTTCCTTCGTCGTAAATTCCATGGAATCTAAGATCGTATCAATTTTCTTCAGCAATGCATCCTTTTCAGGCTTCTGTGCAAGAGGATACTCAGAAAAGATTTTTTTCTGCATTGTTTTTGTAAAGAGTTCATAACAGATAATGCTGACGGCATGACTCAGATTAAGCGTCCGATATTTCTTCGATGAAGGAATAGAGACGA
>JAHFLI010000023.1 GCA_023255615.1 Candidatus Woesearchaeota archaeon | reverse complement strand
AACATTTTTTTACTCGTTTGAGTCCCTCCTCTATTTTTATTGCATCGAGAGCGTAACTAAATCTCACTCTGTTGGGAGCTCCAAACCATTCTCCGAGATAGGTAATAGTGTTATATTTTTTAAACAAATTCCATACAAATTTCCTCGGATTCTTTATTTTCGGTAAAACGTAAAATGCCCCCTCTGGTTTCCATAAATCAAGTCCGAGATCTGATAGACCGCGGTAGATTAAATTTCTTCTTTCCTTCCATATCTTGAGTTGAGCATTAACAAACGTCCGTGGTACTTTTGTCGCTTCATATGCCATCTCTTGTCCAAGAATATTGGTATTCATCGAGGTATTTGTTTTCAGCCGAATCACGTTATCAACAAATTGAGTATCATTCGAGTATAAATATCCTACACGGAAACCACACATCGAATATGTCTTCGAAAAAGAATTGATGGTGACAACACGTGGACCAGAAAGGAAATAATTCTCACGCTCATAAATCAGATCTTTATAGACTTCATCAGAAATGAGAGTAATGTTGAGATCTCCGGTAATTTTCTCAATTTTTTTTAGAGTCACAATTTCTTGGATTCTTCCCGTCGGATTTGATGGAGAATTTATGAGCACCGCTTTGCACCCATGAACTTTTTTTTCGAAATCGTCGAAATCAATTTTTCCCGAGTTCGTTTCGGTAAAAACAGGTGTAAGAAAAGCAGAAGTCACCAAATGAGGATAGGTGTAATAGTACGGCGTATGGATCAATACCTTATCTCCTGGCTTTCCGATCGAACGAAAAGTTAAATCAAGAGCTTCTGACGCTCCGTTGGTGATCACAAAATTTGTTTCGTTTGATTTTTTGTACTGTTTGGAAAGCGCACGTCGTAAATTATCCTGTCCTTGGACGAGGCCATATTTGAAGGAACGATACGTAGGCAATATCCGAAATACTTCTTTCGGAGGTGGTAAATCCGGTTGTCCGGAACCAAAAGAAATGATTCCTTTTCCCTGAACTCCAATAAACAATGACGGACTTAATTCAGTACTCATTTTGGAAAATAGAATGAATCGAATTAAAAAGATTGTGATAATTTAGACTCTTTAGGCCAACTAGATGAATGCTTATTGCAATAAAGTTCTAAAATGCCAACAAATCATATATTCTTTTGCACTTCAATAATGCAAGAACACGGAATTTTATGAGTCACTCGCGTTAATGCTTCTTTTGCAACTCCCAAATGCTGTTCATTGACGCTTACCTCGACAATTGTTTGGTTAGCCTGAACTTGTGCAGCGTTCCCTATCGGTTTCCCAAATGATTTTTGCATTCCTGTCGAGAAACGATCGGCACCTGCTCCGGTTGCTAAAGGATTTTCCCTTAGAATATGAAAAGGATAAACACGAACTCTCATGAAATAACTTCCAGGACCTAGTGCTTCGAGGATTCTGTTTGACGATTGACGCGCAGATTCAAGGGCATTATCTCGAATTTGGAGTCCATGTCTGGCCTTGAGAAACAATGTGTACTCAAACTTCTTTTTTGAATCACCCATATTAAAACGTACAATTTTTTTTGCAGGGTTTGCTTTAATATATGCCTTTTTTTTATACTTTGAAATCCTTGTATAGGGTCGTTCAAGTCTTCGATAGGATATTCCTTTTCGTATTCGCGCCATTTAGTGCTGTGTTTCTGTTCTATTTTTAAATGTTTCTAGAATCACCCGAGCAGAGAGAACAATACCATTCCTAAGAGAATAAGAGCTATAACGATTAAGAGGAGCGGTATGATGATCATTGATAAAAAAGCTCTTGTTTGTGACATTTTCTGGAATTTTGAAAGGCCAATTGTTCCCGTCACCAGCTGATGTGAAAGGGACACAAAAAAGATCATCATCGATAATGAAACCCGAATTGCGATGTCTGATCGAGAGAACATCTCAAGGGGGTTAGACAAGAGTGAAGGATCAAACGGCGAAATGAGATTAAAGATAAATGATACGATAGAAGACAGAAGTCCGTAGACTAATCCGATCATTGCTGTGTAGGTGACTGGTTTGAATGTATTGAAAAACCCTTTAGAACCTCCGACAATTAAAACTCCCAGATGAGTTATTCCGCCGAGAATGAATGGAACGATAAAAGAAAAAAGAATGCCAAAGAAAAAAGTCACAATCAAATATATTCCAGGCCCAAAAGGATATGCTTCAGGCACTTCTTTTGAAGCTGCCATGACATAGTTTATGGAAAGGATCGAACTGATCATGATGATGATGACTGAGAGAGTAAAGTAAGAAAAAAGTATCGATGCTTGGTCATCTTCTTTTTCAACTGAATTGAAGAAGAAGAAAGGGTGAAAAAAGAGATTTTTTAACTTCATCCCATATACTCGGTGAAGACTTTCCTCCTTTTTCATTGATTATTTCTCTTTTTTATCTTTTAAATATCTTTAGCTTTTTCAATTATTTGCTTCAGAAGACTTTGAACGAAATATTTATAAAGGTGTAACTTGGAAGATACGAAGATGAGGAAAAGAAGGTTTGATATGCAGAGAAAGGGGTCTCTTGATATTTCAGTCAATGCCATCGTGATTATTGTGCTTGCGTTTACTTTTTTGGCTCTAGGCTTAACATTTCTCAAAGGTGTTTTCAAGGACGTTGGAAAAGTAACTGGAGCACCGCTTTCTGATATTCAACAGAAGATCGTTGATGATATCATAACGACAGGGGATAAGCTCAGACTTGATAGTTATTCATACACCATTGAGAAAAATTCACAAATGTATCTTTACTATGGTGTCGGGAATAAACAAAATCAACCGTTGAATTACAACGTGGAGATCTATGAGGTTGGTGGAACGAGTCCTACGTCGAGCATTGATGGTCCAGGAGGTCAAAATCTTCCTTCAGGAGCTGGTTTTCAATGGGATTTTTCTGATCAGACGTTAGATATAAGCGGCGAAGGTTCTGTTAAATCTGATGTAATGAGTTTTTTTAGCCCTGCTATTTCCGGGTCGTATCAATATAAAGTCATTGTCCATAATATTGATGATGATTCTGAATATGCGTCAAAAAGTTTTTTCGTAAAGGTAACTTGAGGTGAATTATGAGATATAAAAAAGGAGATTTAACAATCACGGTGAACGCGATTGTCATTATCGTTCTTGCGTTAACGTTTTTATCATTGGGTTTAGTCTTCATTCGTCAAATCTTTCAAGGAATTAGTGATACAACATTGACAGTTCAAGATCAAATTCGACAGCAAATCCTTGATGATCTACGACGAGGAGATAAAAAATTAAGTTTTCCCGCAGATGAAATTACTGTTGCTCGTGGTGGTGAAAAAATCATTGGTATAGGTGTAAAGAATATATTAGACTCTAGCTCAGATTTCAAAGTTCATATATTCGATAATGAAGGTGTTGAGCTAGTGAGTTCCTCACAAGCACTAGATAACGTCCCCGTCTTTTATTGGGATGAAAGTGCTCAACCGTTAGCAGTTAATGAAGTCGGTGTCGTTGGAATAAAAGTTCTCGGCCCAAATACGTTTGTTGGTTCAACTATATCTAAGATTGTTATTTCTTACAGCGATGAGTCTGCAACTGATCTAACGTACTCTACTAAAAGCTTTTTTGTCAAGGTTACGGGTTGAGGAGGTTTACAATGGCTAAAATAAAAAAAAGGTTAACAATCTCAGAAGAATTTGAGATCATGAAGTTGGTATTGGACAAGTTTTTATGGCTTGGGTTTATTGTCATGGCATTCGGAATGTATACAATGTATACCGGTCCGTTTGTCGATGGATTAGTATGGATCATCATTGGAGCAATTATCTTAATACTCTTCATGATTATCATCGTACGAGAATATGAGATTATTAAGTAAAGTTTATATAGCTCCTTTTTCCTTTTCTTTTTGAGGTGTGTATGATCAGACGAGTGTATCCATTGATTGTTATTGGAATTGTTTTTTCTCTTTTTCTGTTGGCAAGCTGTAGTGAATGTAGTCAAGCGAGTGATTGCACAGTGAGTGGGTCTTGTAAGACACCCATATGCAAAGAAGGCAAATGTTCTTCTGTCGCAGAAAAGGATTGTTGCGGGAATGGAATTCAAGAAAAGACTGAATCTGGACAGTCAGGGAATAAGTGTACATGTCCGTCGGATTATGGTGAGTGTACGAGCAAAGCCACTATTATGATTAAGAATAAAAAGGTCGATGCCCAATATTTGACCCAACGCTGCGATGATACGAACGATTGTGTCTACAGCGTCGATCCTTCTATTGTGAAAAGGAATGATCTTTCATTTGATAAGGAATTACCTTTCTTTACGTTTGATTCTCTTGTTACGTATAATACTCCATTTACCATTGGAAAAGATAAGGTTGATGTGACATTTACCTTAAAAAATGATAATCCTGATTTGATTTACCCGATAAGAATTACTGGAGTTAAGCTCATTGATGGGCAGACGCTTTTTGGAAATAAGGATTCATTGCAAGGTTCGTTGGGAAAAATAGGCGATAAGTTTGCAATTTCTATTCCCATTACGTATGAAGCTCCGTATATTGAGGAAGAAAGGTCAGTTACGTTGCGAGTAGATTATGAATATCAGAAGAGGATTAAGGGCACTAAAAATGAAGATGGTACGTATAATTATACCAATGAACTGGTGAGAGATACCTTTGATTCAAAACTATCAAAGAAGATTTTCTTCCTTTATCCGCAAGGAGTTAAAGAATGAAGAAAGGGATTGAGCTGTCGATTAATTTTCTCGTTGTTCTCATTATTTCTTTAGTTCTTTTTGGTCTGGGTGTAAAATTTACGTACGATATCTTTTCAAGTGCCGTTGACCTTGGAAAGATGTCACAAGGCGACATCCATCGTCAGATTGAAGAATTGCAGTGCAAAGGCGACGATCGCGTTTGTTTTGGAGTTGAGACCATTGAAGTAGAACGAAGAGATGCAGGTTATTTTGGAGTTACGGTCAGAAATACATTGGGATCAATAGATCCTGTTGATTTTTCTCTTGAAGTTCTTCCTGGGCATTTGTACAGAACTGGAGAGGATCCTCAAGATTTTACCGTGGTAACTCAGGGGGGAGATGGAGAACTTCAGCTCAACTTCGAGAAAAAAGATAGTATTTTGAATAATGATGCGTATACATTCGGAATTGCTGTTAGCCCACAATCAACTGCCCCTTCCGGAACGTACTCTTTGAATGTAAAAATTACGTGTGCTCCAACGGGTAACGATCTCCAAAATGCAGACATAAACAAAGCGTGTGAATCCTATGATGTTGGAATTCTGAGAGTAAAAGTTGTTTAAGTAATTAATTTGAGAAAAATGTCTGGATCTAATGATGCATTTCCGACTAATACCCCATCAATCAAATTCTCAGATAAATACGACTGAATAATAGCAGGAGAAACAGATCCCCCATAAAGAATGGGAATATAATCTCCATATTTCTTTTCTAAAAATGATCTCATAAAGTGATGAACCTTTAACACATCAGGAAGTGTTGCATGATTTCCTGTTCCGATTGCCCAGATTGGTTCATAGGCCACCATAACGTGAGAAGATGCATTTCGCAATCCTTTGACTAATTGTTTTTTGATAACGGAGAAGGTTTTTCCTCTTTTTCTTTCGACAAGAGTTTCTCCAATACATAAAATGGGAATCAACATATGACGCTGAGCGGAAAGAACTTTTTTGTTGGTAAATTCATCTGTTTCAGAAAAATACTTTCTTCGTTCAGAATGACCAACAAGAACATATTCACATCCGAGTTCTTTGAGCATCAGAGGGGATATCTCACCGGTAAAAGCCCCCTTTTCTTCGGGAAAAATGTTTTGAGCGCCAATCTTGATAGGAGATTTGAATAATGAATGCGAAAAAAGATCAAGAGAGGTAAATGATGGACAAACGATAACCGTGTGTTTCGTTTTAACGGCCTTTATTTTTTGTAAGAACTGGTTTGTTTCTTTCCTTGTTTTGTTCATTTTCCAGTTTGCGACTATTATTTTCATCTTCTTTCTTCCTCCTCCTTGAATATTTAAATATTGCTATGCTCGTTATAAGCATTAAGAAAGAGAAGATAATTGTTTTTGTAAAAAAAAGCAGAGCGAAATCTTGAAAAAGTTCATCAGGGTAGAGAGCCTTGAGCATATCGACTTTTGGATTCAGCATCCAAAAATTGTTGGTAAAGAAAAGTTCATGAAAAGAGACAAATGACTGGTCAAAATTAATCGCGAAAAGGAAACCAACACTGAATGTGATCAGAAGGGTAAGTGCAGATCCTATAAAAAAGACCTTAATCAACGAGGAAAGAATTTTTTTGTCTTCCTTCTCGAGCGAGATGAGGATAAAGAGAGAGAAAATAGTGGCAAGGGTCACGAGTTTCCACAGTAAAATGGTTTTTTGAAGAAGATCCTTTACGTCAAGGAGATGTATTTTTTCTTTCTGATTAAAAGTGTCAGAAGGAATAAGAACTTGTTTTTTCTCAAATAGGAGATAAGTCATTACTTGATTATGAAGATTGTTTGCTTCAATAGGTAGAGTTTCCTGAACATGATAGGTAGTAAACTCTTTGTAAAAAAATGCATTATCGGTGAGTGTTGACTGGAAGCTTGATAATGAAATTAACAATGGAGTAAGAATTATCAAAAAAATGATCAACAGCAATTCAATGCCTTTCCTCACCATGTTGAAAGGGAGAGTGACCTGTTTTTATTAATATCGTTACTTACTTATGAATAACTTCTTTCTCAGAGCTAATTGCTTTTTCGATGGCTTCATCGATAGAATTTGATTTTCGTTTCGTTTCTGGTTTTGAACTTGAGAAGATTTCTTGAGCAACCGTTTTTATCTCATCACCTTCTTCAGATTCTTTTTCTTTTTTAAGTTCCGTCTCTAAAGATTCTTCTTCTTTTTCTTCGTCCTTTTCTTCTTTTCCCTTCTCTGTTTGATAGACATCGGAAGGATTGTTTGCATATTTCTCTGCATTAGCATACCCTTCATTTATCGGTTCATGATCTTCATGGGTATAACTGGTAGAATGATAACTTGAGAAAGGATTTTCCCAGGTTTTATGAGATTGGTATGCCATGGTTGTACCTCTCGTCTTACTTTAATATAGCTTGTGGTCTGGTTCCTTATAAATCTTCCTATTTTTACCACTGTGTAGTTACATTAAATATGAGAAATCATTTGTTGAAGTTTTTGCTCTCCAACATTTCCGACAAGCCTATTTACTTCTTTACCGTCTTTAAACGCAACAACGCAGGGAATAGCCATAATGCCATATTCTCCTGAAATATCTTGATTTTCATCAACATTAAGTTTGCAAAACTTTACCTGTTTGTTTACTGCGGCTAATCTCTCATACACTGGGGCAAGTTGCCTGCATGGACCGCACCAAGGAGCCCAGAAATCTACGATAACGGGGTTTTCTGATTTTAGAACTTCATTCGTAAATGTTTCGCTTGTAACATCATTCATTTTTTACTTCGATTTCTTTTTTGTTTAAAAAAGTATCGATTGAGACAGCTGCTCTTTTTCCTAGGGCAATCGCATCAACAACCGTCGTTGTTCCTGTTACTGCCCCGCCCGAGAAAATCCCTTCAACGCTGGTCATGAGAGTTTCATCAACAAAGATATTTCCTCGGAGGTTGTGACTAATGGGGGACTGTTGAACAACAATAGGACTTGCTGTTGTTCCATGGGACAGAATAACTAAATCAGCGGTTTCGACAAACTCTGAGCCTTCAATTTCAACGGCTACTTTATTTCCGATTTCATCTTCTTCCATTTTCATTTGCAAAATTTCAACCGTTTCCACTTTTGTCTTTCCACAATATCGCTTTGGAACACACAGGAAAAGAAAATCAATTCCTTCCTCTCTGGATTGTGCAATGTTCTTCCAGCACGCCTCCATTTCATTGAGAGATCGTTCAAAAAGCACCGTCACTTTGGCGCCTAGTCGAACCAAAACCCTTGCTGCGTCAAGGCCTGCGTCATTACCACCCACAACAATAACTTTTTGCGGTCTGAATAATTCATTTTTGGGATCAATGAGATGTTGTTCGATCATATTGATCCTATACAGAAATTCGTTTGCCGTCAGAATATTCTGTAAATGTTCTCCTTCCCTATTCATATAGGTTGGAATATTTGAGCCCGTTGCGATGAATACCGCTGAAAATTTTTTCTTGAGTTCAGGAAGAGAGAGTAGACGACCGACGACAGAATTAGGAATTATTTTTACACCCAGAGATTCTAACGATGAAATATATTCCGAGATAAGTGAATGTGGAAAACGAAAGTTGGGAATGCCAAAGCGCAAGATGCCGCCAGGAGAATGTAACGCTTCAAAAATAGTCACTTCATATCCAAGGACTGCGAGATCTTCGGAGCAAGAAAGACCAGCAGGGCCCGAACCAATCACTGCAACTTTTTTGTACTTTTTCTTTCCCATCGGGGGAGTAAATTTTCCGTTTTCATATGCATAGCGTTCAAGTTTTGCTATTTGGATTGGCTTGTCAAGCACGATAGAACATCCACCTTGACACATCCTCTCGGTTGGACACAATCGACTACATGCAAAGGGCATGGTATTGGATGCTTTGATGGTTTCGAGTGCAAGATCTACATGATCTTCCTTGATTCGTTTAACGAAGAGAGGAATATTAATAGTTGTTGGGCATCCGTTCATGCATGGAGCATTCTCGCATTGGAGACAACGAGATGCTTCGGCAATGGCTTCCGCTTTGGTGAATACTTTTTCATTCTCTGCAAATAATTTCTTATCCACGTTACTCAAACTCCTTTCCGATTCGCTGCTGCAATTCATCAAAATCAATGGAATGGGCGTTAAATGTCGGACCATCTATCGTAGCGAATTTTATTTTATCATCAACTTTAATTCTGCATGTACCAGAAAGTCCTATAGGATCGAGCATTTTCGGATTCACTATTGCTCTTGTTTTAATTCGCTGACGAGTGAAATTTGCGACCTCGTGCATAAATAATGGCGAACCCGAGACGATCGCGATATCATACTGCATATGTCCTAAAAGATCTCGAAGGTGAGGATACACGGGCCCCTTTTCTCCTTTACTTCCGTCATCTGTGCAAATCAACAAGATATCTGCAATTGTTTTTAGTTTATCCTCCCAATATAACATCTTTTTTGTTTTATCGGTTACCACGATTGAAGATCGAATTTTATTGTCCTTGTAAAATTTTGCGAGATTGTACATCATAGGAATTCCGTGAGAGTCGCAAATCAAGCAAACTTGTTCGATCTCTTCAAGTGCCGTTCTATTCCCGATAGGACCGATAACATCATTGAGTTCATCATTCTTCTTTAACGAGGAAAAAAATTTTGTGGATTCTCCTTTTGCAATGAAGGAGAAACTATTTTTTTTAATTTCGCCGACTGGAACACACAATGAGGAAAACCCTGATTTTGGTCGTACTAAGACAAATTGTGCAGGTCCTAATTTTCTTGCTAACTCGGGATTTTCCACTTCAATAGCAAATGTATTTTCTGCAATTTTTTGTTTAGAGAGTACGTTGTTCATCGTTTTATTAACAGTTTCCCTTTCAATGTATCGAGATCAATAAAATCGTCGGCCTCTTCAATTAATCGAGAAGAACTTGATTTTCGAAATGCGATCACTTCCGCTCTGCATCCTAAGGCTTTCACGTGTTCAAGTAAATCTTTGAAATCACCATCTCCCGAGACAAGAACAACGACATCAAGTTTATCTGCTAATCGCATGATATCCATTGCAATGCCGACATCCCAATCTCCTTTTTTCTTTCCGCCAAAAAAGATCTGAATATCCTTGGCACGAACTTCATATCCCATTCTTTCTAAAGCTTCAAAGAAATTAGATTCATCCTTCACATCTGCTTTGATCACATAGGCAATTGCTCTCAGTAATTGACGGTCTTTTACCGCTTCTTTAAGAATAATGGAAAAATTTACTTTTGCATCATACAAATTAAGCGCAGAATAATAGAGATTTTGGACGTCAACGAACACTCCCACGCGCTGTGTTCTGTGTTTAGACACTTTGCTTCCTCTCTTTTTTATAGGCCTTATATCCTACATCTTATCTATTGCAGCTTCGTAGCCGCAATCATCACACCTTATTGTTCCCAATCCCTGATTATATCGGAGAGACAGACTATGGCATTTTGGACACCGCTTGACAATAGAAACCTGCTCAAGCCTCTTTTTCCAATCGCCCTCCATGCTTGAGTTCAGGAATGAATGACCCTTTTTAATTGTTTCGAAAAAAGATTTAAAGGAGAGCAGTATAAACGAAGAACATGAGCACGTTTACTGAGAACGTTTGGAAAAAATGTTCAGAGATTCCAAAAGGAAAAGTAACGACGTATCAGGAATTAGCTCGCGCATTACGGACAAACGCTCATCGTGCGGTTGGAACTGCTCTTGGAAAAAACCCTTATGCTCCGCGTGTTCCTTGCCACCGAGTTGTTTGTAGCGATGGGAGAATTGGAAATTATTCTGGCCGTGGTGGAATGAATGGGAAAATCAATTTATTGAGAAAAGAGGGAATCATTGTGAGAAAAAACAAAATTGAGTTATCGAAGTTTCTTTATCGTTTCAAGCAAGAACGTGTTCACATCTGATTTTTTTATCTGAATAAACGATCTAATGTATCATGAGGTGGCACAACGCTCAAAACAGCATGATAGTTATCGGCGTTTTGTGCAAGACCTTTAGAAACATCGACCATTAAAAGGGTTTCAGATCCAGGAAGAGCTGTTGATAATCCTAAGCCAAATGTACGAGTTCCTATGTGGTCGTTCGTTGGGTCTTTTTCAAAAGTATATCCAATCCCACCGCTGACCCAAAAAAAACCAAGATCAAGTTGAGTTTGAAAGTTTTTTCCGTCATATAGAAAGCGACCTCTC
>JAHFLI010000126.1 GCA_023255615.1 Candidatus Woesearchaeota archaeon | reverse complement strand
AAATAACGCCCTTCATTGTTCGAAAAAGCTCTTCAACTCCCCAAAAGCATCCCGCTGCGAACGTTGCCCGTTCCGTTTTTTTCATTGAATGCATTAAACTTTTTTCCTTTAAGTAGTTTTCTTTTTTAATATCAGTTACTGACTTCAAATTCGTTATCATTCTGATCTCGTCAACATTTTCGTAAGGAACGTTCCCTTTGTCGACGTTGATTTACTCAGTTAGGGATTTGACTGAATGCCAGTAACCTCACTATATACTTTTTCTTTTCGACACATTTATATAATTGAAAAATATTAGAGAACTCATGGAAACTGGAATTAAAGTTCTTGATGCGATGACGAAAAATCCTATCTATATTACTTCGGAAGTCACGATAGGAGAATGTGCAAGTTTAATGGCAGAGGAACATGTCGGTGCGGTTGTTGTTAAAGATAAAGGAAATATTCAAGGATTAATTACCGAGCAGGATATCGTGAGAAAAGTAATTGCGAAAGGAATAAATCCTATTCACGAAAAAGTTAAAGGGTATATGCAAACAAATTTGATTACCATTAAGCCTGACGATGATATCTTTGAAGCTCTGATGAAAATGAGAGAAGAAAATATTCGTCATCTTCCTGTTGTTGACGATTCACAATTGCTGGGGTTATTAACAATTAAAGATATTTTGAGAATTGAGCCTCAACTCTTCGAACTTCTGGTTGACAAATTCGAAATTCGCGAAGCAGAACGAAAGCCTATTAATCGCATTATTCATTCTGAAGGAATATGTCAATCCTGTGGAGAATATACTGAAAAAATTGAAATTGTTAATAATTTATCCGTCTGCGAGAATTGTCGTTAAGGCTCCATCCTAAATCTCGCATTCGCTCGCACGGAGCAGCTTCTCGCTTGTGGTAATGATTGGTGATAACTGACATTCTCCGACGGAGCCAACCCTCTTGTCCGTGGTGATTGCTCTGATAAGAAGCTCGACTTGAGGCTGCACCTTGACTTTGAGGACAGAGCCTATCGTTAAGAAATGTTTATATAATCTCTCCATTCGTTTTTCTTTATGCCTTTTGAAAAGGGAGTTCCCACACCAACTGCGTATATTCGGTACAAGGGAGTATGGAATATGCAAGAATTATATGAAGCGATGAACAATTGGTTTCGTTCTCGAAAGTATAAAGCCTATGAGAAAACCTATAAGCATAAGGCCCCGTCACCTTTTGGGCATGAACGGCAGTATGAATGGGATGCAGTACAGCCGTTTGAAGATTATATGCAGTCGCATATTTCTGTGTACATGCACACGTATGACGCACAAGACATTGAAATGGCAGATCCATCAACGGGAAAAAAGAAAGTCTTTACGAAAGGAAGAATTTGGATCATTATCAAGCTTCATGTCCAGTTTGATTATGAAAAACGATGGAATGAATCAAAGTTTTACTCGCATTTGAAAGATTTTTACAATAAATATGTGATGCGTCGAAGATGGATGGAGGGATTTTCTCCAAAATATCGTACCGAATTGTTTAAGCTCCACCATACCTTGCAGAAAGTGTTAGATATGCAAACAACAGAATTCGAACATCAGTATGCTGCGGGTACTCATCATTTGCCTGCATAATCATTACTTGAAAAAAACAACATAAAGTATAAATAGGAGTTGTCCTACAATATCTTGGGTTTAGAAAAAGAAAAGATACTAGATGTTGTGGTTTTTACCACTTTCCCATGAAATGTCCGTATTGTAGTTTTAGTGAAACGAAAGTTATTGACTCCCGAGAAAGTCATGACTTGAATGCCACACGAAGAAGAAGGGAGTGCTTGAAGTGTGAGAAGCGTTTTACCACCTATGAGCGCGTGGAAAGTGTTGATCTAGTCATTGTCAAAAAGGATGGAAGCAGAGAACCGTTTGATCGAAATAAATTAAGAAGGGGGATGCAAAAAGCATGTGAGAAGCGCCCCATTTCAATGGAAACGATTGAGATTGCAGTTGCTCACATTGAAAATGAGCTGCGCAATATGGATTCTGTTGAGATTGAGAGTTCAGCGATAGGCGACTTGGTCATGAAAATATTAAAGAAGATTGATAAAGTTGCATACATTCGTTTTGCATCGGTGTATCGCGAATTTAAAGATATTAGCACGTTTGAAAAAGAGATAAAAAAGATTGTGTGAGGTGTGTTCGATGCAAGAGGCGGCGTTAGTCAATAAGATTAGAAAAATAAAAAAGAGAAATGGAGAAGTTGTTGATTTCGATCAAGAGAAGATTACCAGCGCAATTTTCAAAGCAGCTGAATCTGTCGGCGGTCGAGATCGTGAGTTAGCGAGGAAAATTTCTGATCGTGTTGTTGAAGAGCTCAATAGTATGTACAGTGAGAATGCTGTCCCTACCGTTGAAGAAATCCAAGATTTATTTGAAAAAATCCTTATTAAGATGGGACATGCTCATACGGCGAAAGCCTATATACTGTATCGTTCAAAGCGCGCGGATTTAAGAAAAGCGAAGATCGACATCCTTGGACAAGTCGACGATTCTCGGCTTACTGTTAACGGTCTGTTAATTGCAAAAGCGCGATATCTGCTCAAAGATAAAGATGGAAATTGCATTGAAACTCCTACAGGTATGTTTATGCGTGTTGCCCGTGTTCTCGCAGAACCTGAGAAAAAGTATGGGAAAACTGAAGAAGAAGTCCGAGAAGTTTTTGATCAATTCTATGAAATTCTTTCCAGTCTTGAGTTTGTTCCAGGAGGACGCACGTTAGCGGGCGCGGGAACAAAACATGGTCAACTCTCGAATTGTTTTGTCTTGCCCGTTGAAGATAGCATGGAAGGAATCTTTCAAGCAGTGATGGATCAAGCGCTCGTGCAGAAAGTTGGCGGTGGAACAGGATTTTCATTTTCTCGGTTGCGATCAAAAGGATCTCGAGTTGTACAAGCAGATGGTATGGCTTCTGGTCCTGTTTCATTTATTCATGTCTTTGACTCTGCAACAGAAGTCATTCGACAAGGAGGGAATAGACGCGGTGCAAATATGGGAAGCTTAAGCGTTGATCACCCAGATGTTCTTGATTTTATTACTGCAAAAGATAGAAATGATGACGTCTTAAAGAATTTCAACATTTCTGTTGAAGTAACGGAAAAATTTATGGAAGCAGTGATCAATAACGAGGATTATGATTTGATTGATCCTCATTCTAAGAAACCTGTCGGCAAAATGAATGCACGAAAAGTGTTTGATCTTTTGGTGACCATGGCGTGGAAAAACGGCGATCCGGGATTGTTATTCATGGATCGTATTAATCGTGATAACCCTTGTCCGAAACTGGGAAGAATAGAAACAACAAATCCCTGTGGAGAGCAACCATTATTGCCATACGAAGCATGTAATCTTGGATCTATTAATCTCTCTTTATTTGCTCGAGGAAAAGAAATCGATTGGGAGCGATTGCGTTATGTGACTAGAGTATCGGTACGTATGTTGGATAATGTGGTTGATGCGAGTAAATTCCCCATTGAGAAAATTGCTCAAATGGTTCGATATACTCGACGGATTGGACTTGGTGTTCTTGGATGGGGTGATTTACTTTACGAGCTCAACATCCCATTTGACTCAGAAGAAGCTATCCAGCTTGCAGAACAAGTGATGGATTTTATTCAGAAAAATGCCCACGAAATGTCTCGTGATCTTGCGGTAGAAAAAGGAACATTCCCTGCATGGGACATTAGTATGTGGAAAGATCGTGGCATCAAGATGAGGAATTCTGCTGTGTCCACTATTGCACCAACAGGAACGTTAAGTATGTTGGCCGAAACATCTGGCGGCATTGAACCAAACTTTGCTATTGCTTATGTAAAGAGAGTGATGGGGGGAACAGAAATTGTGTATGTTAATAGGGTGTTTGAACGGATTGCAAAAGAACATGGATTTTATAATGAAGAATTAATGAGAGCGATTGCAAAAAGAGGAACATTGCACGGAATGGAAGAAATCCCTGAAGAGATTAGAAGGGTGTTTGTGACGGCG
>JAHFLI010000125.1 GCA_023255615.1 Candidatus Woesearchaeota archaeon | reverse complement strand
GTATGAAAGTAGTGCAGCTTCTTGATTCCCGAATGGATAATTTCTCGTATATCATTTATGATGAGTCAACAAAGGAAGCAGTGATTATTGATCCGAGTTTTGACAAAGGAAAAATTTTGAGTACATTAAAAGATCTCCATCTCAAACCAAAATATATCATTCTGACGCACGAACATTATGATCATATTCAGTGCGTAGACGAATTAAAAAAAGAAATAAAAACATCCGTTCTTGCTCATCACGATGCAGATCTTCCTTTTTCAGTTGATCAGAAATTAAACGACGGCGACGTCATTGAGATTGGAAAATCATCAATGAAAGTCATCCATACTCCTGGACATTCACCCGGTGGGATTTGCTTATATGGGGAGAAAAAATTAATTTCTGGCGATGTAGTGTTTGTTGGTACGTGTGGTCGAACAGATTTGCCGGGAAGCGATTCCGAGAAAATGAGAAAGAGCCTCGAAAAAATAAAAAAATTGCCGGACGATGTTGAAATATTCCCTGGACATGATTATGGAGATGCACCAACGTCAACGATAGGAAAAGAGAAGAGGCAGAATCCTTTTTTTACGTAAAAAATCGTGAATACACGAACTCGTCTTTTCCTTTGTAGTAATGATCTTTTAATGTTGCTTCGTGAAGACATCCCATCTTTTCATAGAATCTCTGTGCTCGCGTATTATCGGCGTGGGTAAGAATTATTAATTTTCGCAATGTTGCTTTTTTAGTCCCATACCATTTCTTTGTTTCTTGTACTAACGCATCAAATAATTCCTCTGCAATTCCTTTTCCTTTCCATTCAGGCAACACGGCAATGCGATCTAATTCACACAATCCATGTTTAGGCAATCCATGAAATTTTAGCGTGACGATTCCAATAATTGTTTTATTTTTTTTAGCAACAATATAGAGAATTCCTTTTTTTGTTTCATCGAGAAAAACAGTTTTTCCTTCAGCATCATCTTTAATAGAATAACTCTTCGCTAACACTTTTCCAATTCCTTCAGCATCTTTTTCCGTTGCAACTCTCGTCATTCCACACACACCGCTTTGGCTAAATTTCTCGGTCGATCGACATCACAACCACGAAGAACAGCAACATGATAGGATAATAACTGAAGAGGAATAATGGATAACAGCGGGCTTAAAATATAGGAATTTTTTGGAACTCGGATAACAACATCTGCTTTTTTTCCAATCTCTTCATCACCTGTTGTAGCAATAGCGATGACTTCTCCGTGACGAGCTTTTACTTCTTCAATATTACTCATTACTTTTTTATAGGTCTGATCATCTTGTGTTGCAACGACAAACACCGGCATATGTTCGTCAATTAACGCGATGGGACCGTGCTTCATTTCAGCAGCAGGATATCCTTCTGCGTGAATATACGAAACTTCCTTCAATTTTAATGCACCCTCTAATGCGATAGGATAATTAATTCCTCGTCCAAGGTACAATGCATTTGTTTTCTTCACATATTTTTTAGCAATCTCTTGAATGTCTGCATTCAGATGAAGAACGCGTTGCATTTGAAGAGGTAACGCTCGAATATCGCGAATTCTATTCCGGATTTGATCGATGGGCAAGACTTTTTTTACTTCTCCGAGGTAGACGGTAAGCAAATATAACACGGCCAATTGAGAAGTAAATGCCTTTGTTGAGGCTACCCCAATCTCTGGACCTGCATGAGTAAAAAGGACAAAATCTGATTCACGCGCAATCGAACTTCCAATGACGTTCACGATTCCCAATACATTAGCTCCTCTTTTTTTGGCTTCTCTGAGCGCTGCTAAGGTATCTGCAGTTTCTCCACTTTGCGAAATAGCGAGAACAAGTGTTCCCCGATCAATAATCGGATTTCGATATCTAAATTCAGATGCATATTCAACTTCAGTCGGAATTCGTGCAAGTTCCTCGAGCATAAACTCGGCAATTAATCCTGCGTGCCAGCTCGTACCACAAGCAACAATAATAATGCGTTTAATTGATGAGATATCCAATCCAGGAAGTTCTTCTCTTAAAGTAATGCATGAATCTTCAATACGATTAGCAATAGCATCTTCCACAGCGCGAGGCTGCTCGAAAATTTCCTTGAGCATAAAATGATCAAAACCGCCTTTTTCAGCGCTCTGAGCATCCCATTCAACCACCTGATGATTCTTGGTAATCTTTTTTCCATCAAGAGAAAAAAATTCAGCTGACTCCGGAGTCAATTCTACCACTTCCTTATTTTCCATAATAATAATCTTTTTTGTTTCGGAGCCAAGAGCAGGAATATCAGAGGCAATAAAAAATTCATGATCACCAACACCAACGATAAGAGGACTTTCATGACGCGCCGCAATCAAGGTAGTAGGATGATTAACGGCAATGACACCGAGCGCATATGATCCTTCGATATCATGCAATGCACGAAGAACTGCTTCGCGCAGATTACCAGTATAGTACTGAGCAATTAAATGGACAATAACTTCTGTATCAGTCGATGAGGAAAAGATATGTCCTTGTGCGATCAATCGTTCTTTCAACTGAACGTAATTTTCAATAATCCCATTATGCACAATGCTAAACTGTTCTTCTTCATCGCAATGAGGATGCGCATTCTCTACTGTTACACCGCCATGTGTTGCCCAACGGGTATGAAAAATTCCTGTGTGACCGGGAAGAGCATCGAGATGGAGAGCAGCGTTTAATTCATCAATTTTACCAATGCCTTTTTTCACCGTAATAGATCCGTTCGTAATAACCGCAGCACCACAGCTATCATACCCACGATACTCCAAACGTCGCAAACAATTCATGCCGACGGCAGCAGCGCGACGATATCCAACATAACCGATAATACCACACATAGATGATCCAGAACTTCAGATGGCTTTAAAAGCTTTACGAAATAATTTAGACAAGTATTATAAAAAAATTTATAAATGATAAGGATATTCGTGATTCCATTATGGTTATTTATAAGGGTTTACAAAAATGTTTGTAATAGACAGACGTCAATCAGGAATGTACTCACTTCCTGCAGAAGAAAGAAAACTAGGAGATTTATCACATTTTGGATCGGAACTTTCTCAAAAAATTATCTCATTCATCGCGCACCATCCTTCCTATCCGAAAGAAATTGCTAAACATCTCAAAGTCCATGAACAGAAGGTGTATTATCATATTCGGCAATTAGAAAAAGCAAAACTCATTTTTATTATCAAAAAAGAAATCAAACAAGGATCATTGACCAATATCTACGCGCTCAGTGCGCCAGCGTTTGTCGTTACATTCAAAAATCTCGAACCAACACAAAAATTTTCAAACACTTCCGAATTTCTTTCCCCTTTTATTGAAGAAGGAATCTTGAATGCATTGATTATCGTCGGCTCTCCAGATCCCCATGGACCAGAAAAAGCGCGATCCCGAGATGGGTATTATGGGATGGATTTGGCACTTTTTCTCGGAACGTTTTTGAATTATGTTCCGACATTCAACGTTAAATTAGATACGGAAGTGAGAACAGAAGATTTCGAGAAAAATCTTATTCTTATTGGGGGTCCTCGAGTCAACAGCGTATGTGAAAAAGTCAATAAAAGATTACCCATTTATTTTGATGGACCTTCCATCATCTCAAAGCCATCTGGAAAAAAATATGATTCGGATGAAGCGGGATTAATCGTGAAAACAAAATCTCCGTTTCACCAGGAAAAATCAATTCTCGTTGTTGCAGGAAAACGTCATTCAGGAACTAAGGCTGCAATCATTGCATTTCTGAAAAATTTTAAGGAAATTCAAAAAGGAAACAAATATACCGAAAAAATAAAGGCAAAAGTGGTAGAAGGAATTGACGGAGATTCTGATGGAATTGTTGATGATGTAGAGTTTAAGGAGTGATCATATTTTATTTCTTTAGGATAAACTCTGCCAGAAACCCAATCACTTCAGTGATTGGATGAATGGCAAATATTTAAGACATTATTTCTTTGATCAACAATCGGTAAAGTGATGCGTCTCAACAGAGGTGAGACG
>JAHFLI010000124.1 GCA_023255615.1 Candidatus Woesearchaeota archaeon | reverse complement strand
TGCCGTTGTATCCCGACATGACTGAAGAAGAATGTCAGCACGTGATTGATACGGTGAAGAGATTTAAGGCGTAGGGTTATTCGTTGGTGGAATTTCTTTTTTCTTAAAAAGATTTGAGTAAATAAATGAACCCACAGTAATACCTAAAGCTATCAATGTTAGCAATATTGTGATTGTGAAATCATTCTTTAGGATTCTTGCTCCAAAGAAACCTATTGCAATAAAAATTATCGTAGGTATGAATAAACAAAGCGCCATTTTTATATCTAGACTTTTAAAAAAGGAAACTTTACGGTTGATCCACTCATAAGAAAAGTGAAATACATTATATCCGATATATAACACGACTGGATAAAGGATAGCTTGTCCTAAATTCTCCTTTTGAAAAAAAAAAACAGCTACAATAAGGGAAAGGTAGATTAGTAAGGCAATTAATATTTCATCAAAAGGTCTTACAAAATCTTTCCATTTACTTAAGAGTGCACTTTTAAGGGAGTCAGTATAGAATATCTCGAATTTGAAATGTTTTGAATTCAAATGACCTGAGCTTTTTAACTCAGTTAATAAATCTTTAATGTCTCTTTTGCTAAACTGATAACCAGAGAATTTTTTGCAGATCTCAACTTCTGATAATTTATATGGATCGTTTTCGATTGAATCAAAAGTAGAAAAATAATCAAGAATTTCTTGCTTTTTATTGTCTTTTGTTAACAATTTAGTCATTAAAGGTGTAGGCATAATAATGAGTTAATAAAACTTGTCCACTCCCGTGGCCAAAGAGACCAAATAACGATATTTTGTAGGGTGATTCTTTGCTGCAGAATGTATCTTAGCTGAGTAATAAAACATTTATGTGTTCGGCCACAGCAATAAAATTAAAACAAAAAGAACAATACATATTCTCAATTGCCAGAGTATTCCGTTGTAGGATTTTTCTGATTTCAAGAATAAAATATATTTCCATGATTCAAGTAACACCCATATACGGGATTTATATCGTTGTTTAAAGTTGTTCTCGTAAATTCTGAGATATAGCAACACTTGATAGAATAAAACCGCAAAGAACAAGGCAATGAGAAATCCAATACCAATAATTCTTAATCCATCCATCGTTACATAAAGTGACGTTGTACGAAGTGCAATGATTCAGATTCCCACGGTAATGCGAAAATCTGATGCTTTAATCTGAATTTTGAAATAGGATACAACATGTGCGCACCAATCGAAAAAACTTTTGAGTTAATGTATAGGTGATCTGGATTGAGCAATAACGTGTAATAATACAGATGCACTAATCGTTTTCTTAATTTCTTGGACAGCCACGGTAATTCTAAATTCACATAATTATCCCAGGTAAATGCTGCCCATTCCTCCAGTTTCTTTGGTGGTTGGAATCCATATTGCAATGCCGTTTGATAAATTTCAGTTCCTGGGAAAATAATCACTGGTTTCATCGTCCCGACGTTCGCATTGGGATTTTCTTCCTTCACTTTGAACATTAATTTGATGGACTCTATTCTATCCTCATCTGTTTCAGTTGGGAAACCGCACATGAATGAATAATATGGTTTAATGGTTGTTTTTGCTAATTTTCTGTTGACGTCGACAACCTGTGGAATCGTAATTCCCTTCTTGATTAATTCCATGATTCGAGCAGAACCTGTCTCAATACCGATCATCATCGATTGACAATGAGTTTTTTCAAGATAGGTAAGAAATTCCTGATTCACATTCTTGAGCGTAGCGACTTGAGCTCCCAAAATATCCCAGGTAAAGTTTCTTCCCGCGAATTCTTTTTCAATTCCTTGGGCTATTTCAGTAACTCGTTTGGTGTTTACGGTAAAGTTATCATCAAGGAAAAAGACATTATGGAGATTAAATTTATCAACCATATATTTGAGTTCTTCCATGACTCGTGGAGTACTCATTTGTCTCCAATATGCTTTGTTGAAATCTAAATTGTAACAGTACGTGCATTTGTGCGGACATCCTCTCGATGTAAACATGTTTAACGATCTGGTTGATCCACGAGAATCTTTTATCTGAATATACATCTCGATGTCGTCAAGCAATTCATACGGAGGACGTTCAATGGTATCCAGTTTATTTATTTCGTGCCGAGGAGGGTTTTGATGAATTCTTCCTTCCTTGTCTTTCCACCAAATGCCGCCAACAGTATCAAGCGATTGATTATTCTTTATTGCTTTTAACAATTCATTGAAGGTAATTTCCCCTTCACCAATAACAACGACATCAATCAGAGGATGCTCGATCGTGACTTGTGGATCTAAACTGGGATGAATGCCTCCCCAGGCAACAATAGCAGATGAATTCTCCTTGACAATCTTTGAGATCTTTATCGCATCAAGAATCATCGGACCAGTCATACATGTAATTCCGACTAACATTGGATTTTGCTTTAGTTCTTGTATCAATTTTCGATCAAATTCAGGATCAACGCGCTGGTCGATGATTTTAAACGTAAATTCATTCATCGAATAGCCAGCAGTATAGAGAAGTCCGAATGGAAGAGTCTGATCATTAATCAAACGAAATCCTTTTGGATTAATTAAAAGTACGTCGGCCATCGTCATTTACGATCGTTAACTTTATTTATAAAACTTTGTCTTTCCTTATTGGCCTTTTAATGTCTCTAATAAGTGGTCAATTTCTACCATTTATTTTGTATTTTGTGACTCTCCAGCCTAATCGAAGAGTATACGCAACACAATCTGAAAAAGAGGTTGTAGAAGAATCTTCTTCATAACGTGTTGGAACTGCGATTTCTTTTGACCTGAAGCCGCGTGCTTGACATTGAATGATTGCTTCTTCATCAAAGGTAAATCCGTTTGAGTTTTGGTGATAGGGAATAGATTCCAATACTTTTCTGCTATATGCAATGTAGCCAGTTGCGATATCGGTAAACGTAGTGCCTAATAGCAAATTAAAGTAAGAGGTCAGCCAAAAATTTCCAAATTGCTTCCACCTTGGCATGTTTCCTTTTTTTGCTCCCCCTTCGCTCATCATACGAGAACCATAGACAATGTCTGCTTCGCCTTTTTTTATGGGCTCAATCATCTCGGTAATCTTTTTTGGATCGTACTGATAATCGGGATGGAGAAGAACAATAATATCTGCGCCACGCTCCAATGCTTTGTCATAACATGTTTTTTGATTTGCTCCGTAGCCTTTGTTTTGTTTATGCGCATAAATTTTTATTGGTAATTTTTTTGCAACATCTAACGTGTTATCTTTGCTGCAATCATCGACAAGAATAATATCATCAACAACGTCCTTTGGAATATCGTTGTATGTTTTTTCTACTGTTTTTTCTGCGTTATAGGCAGGCATCACTACAGCAACTTTCATGGGGCGTTGGAGCACTAATCTATATAAATAGGTTGTGATTCGAGGGAGATATGATTGAAGGCGTAAAAATAAAAAAATTGAAAGTCATTCCCGATGATCGTGGATTCTTAATGGAGATGATGCGGAATGATGATGAGATTTTTGAGAAATTTGGTCAGGTCTATTTGTCGGTGTGTGCACCAAACGTCGTCAAAGGTTGGCATTTTCACAAAAAACAGGTTGATCATTTTATTGTTGTAAAGGGCAATGGAAAAGTAGTGCTGTATGACAATCGAGAAGGAAGTTCAACAAAAGGGAACGTAGAGGAATATTTCTTAGGAGAGAAAAATCCCATTCTCTTAAAGATTCCGACCTATGTTGTTCACGGTATTACACCAGTAGGAGACGAACCGTGTTATCTGATTAATGTTCCAACGGAAAAATATCACTACAAAGATCCTGATGAATTTAGAATTCCCCATAACTCTCCAGAAGTTCCGTATGATTGGGGCATTGAGAAAGGCGGTTAATTATTGTATCTCTTTTTGAATTTTATGAACTCTTCGGCTCTGTAGAAAGTAATAAATAACCCGAGCAGCCGTAAGGCTGCATGGGGATGGAGGTACAAGCTCCACCATGAAAGACAACACAACACTGGAAGATAAAGTTAAGCGTTTATGGAA
>JAHFLI010000022.1 GCA_023255615.1 Candidatus Woesearchaeota archaeon | reverse complement strand
ACCATTATATGGCGTGCATGGATCAGCAGTTCCTTGAACATGAATCACAGAAATCGGTTTTTTAGGAGCGCAACCATTTGGGACAGCAGGCGGCTCATCTGGTGCAATCGCAGCAATTTTCTCGGGAAGCTCACACCCAAGACGATAACTCATCATGCCCCCATTTGAAATTCCTGTCGCATAAATTCTCTTATTATCAACAGCAAATTTGGTCTCGAGATCGTCAATCATTGCAGAAATAAATCCGACATCATCGATATTATGATTAAGTGCATACCCACAACATCCGCCTCCGCTCCAGTATCCTGCATTCCACGTCAGTATTTTAGTTTTAAGAATACCCGTTCCTGCTGGACTCACTAAAATAAATCCGAGCTTATCAGATTCTTTGTCCATGCCATCCTTATATGCTGACTGAATATTTCCTCCTCCACCATGCAAGTAAATTACCGCAGGCATTGGTTTCGTCCCATCGTAAGCCGAAGGAATATGAACATCATAATAGCGAGTAATGCCGCCATGCTCCAACGTATAAGAATAATCTCCTGGTGTTCCTTGAGCGGGATTTGCTGCGTGTTTCGCACAGGATGTTATTAAAAAAAGAAGAATGATTCCCATAAAATATAATCGTCGCATGAATACAAAGAAGAGGAGACCCTTATAAATTTTGCGTTGGAAAAAACACCATATCAAAGAAAATAATAGAGAAATACTGCCTCAGTCAGAAAGTCACAGTTTTCACGCACAATTTGTTGATCACTTTGAAAGTCTCGAATAGTCTGAACAAGTGGATAATCCATAAGCGGAGAAATGGTTCTTTATTTAAAAAAGTAAAGATTTTAGGAAATCTTTTAAGCTCTCTCATTACTCAATTCTCATGCCCAAATACAAACTCATTTGTTTCGACGTTGACGGCACGTTAATCGAAGGTGTTGAATTCAGCTGGAGTTATCTGCACGATTGTTTCGGTGTTGATAAAAACAGACGGGAGAAAGCGCGTGATGACTTCTTCAATCAAAAAATTACCTACTTAGAATGGGCGCTTCATGATATTGGCATGTGGATGGAAAAAGGAATAACAAAAAAAGATTTTCTGAAAGCAATTTCAGTGTTCTCATTAATGCCAGGAGCACGAGAAACCTTATTGGCACTAAAAAAACAAGGATATAAACTTGCAGTCATTTCAGGTTCTCTTGATATCATCTTAGAAACGATGATTCCGGATTACCAAGATATCTTCGATGAAGTGTTCATCAGTAAACTCATTTTTGGAAAGGATGGAAAAATAAAAGAAGTGATTGCGACACAATATGACATGAAAATGAAAGCGGAGGCATTAAAACTTGTTGCAGAAAAATATGGATATTCATTAAAAGAATGTGTTTTTGTAGGAGATCATTACAACGATATCGAGATCATGAAACATGTCGGTTTAGGCATTGCGTTCAATTGCAAAAGCGATGAACTCAGAAGCGTTGCCGATATCGTCGTCAATAAAAAAGATTTAAGAGAAGTTCTTACACTCGTGAACGCATAAGGGTAATTGCGTTTTTAAGAATTTTTTTATTATTATATTGTGTAGGTGTATTCTTTCTCCGCACTTCCTCAACCAACAACGGCAACGCGCGAAGAATGTTGTCGACAATAGTTATATGAGCAGCTTGTGCCGTGCGTGATAACGGATTCAAATCAACCGTGATAATTTTCTTCCTCATCTTCTGTAATGCCTGACATCGATCTCCATCTTCAAGTGGAACAAAAACAACATCTGCGTTCTCAATGCCATCTTGATTGCAATATTTTCTGTTATGATCAATAAATGGAATCATTCCTCTGTCCGGCAAAAGAATTTTTTTTGCACCCAACGATAGTAAATGACGTGCAATCATCTTCTCTCTTTTCTTCGATGCATGAAAGAGGTTGATTTCAATCGGCGCATCAAGAAGGGCAGCTAATTGAATCATTTCTTTTGAGCATAATGCAGCAACATTTCCATTAATGGAGAGCACAGGATGTTGTGCAGCGTTCAACATGGTGGCAGCAGCATGAATTGCTTCCCACGCAAACGGATGAGTTTTTTCTCCCAGTAAATAATCAAAGGCCTCACCTCTTCCGTGTGCAATCAAACCATGAATCGAAGTCATTCCTTTTTTTAATCCCTCTACAATTTGATCTCTCGTGTGAAGAGAAAAAGCGCGGGGATGTGAAGCAGGAATCATAACAAATGTGCACCTTGTTGAGAGAGTTGTAAGGTAATAGGATTTTTCATTCCTTTGGGAGAATCAGAATAAATAGCATTTCCTAACATCATCATCGCCGTATTTGCATTTGAAGTCATAATCGCATGATGCGCCTCAGGAGAAAGAAGTCCGGATGATTCGGCAAATTCGTTTGACAGACGACAAAGTTCTTTAAATGATAGTTTCTTTTTCTCAGCAATTTTCATAACTGCGAGTTCTCCTGCGTTCATGATCTTTTCCTTCAGGAGAGTATTACTTAAGACACTTTTGGTTTCAAGAGCAGAAAAAATATCACAATAGATTGTTTTTACATCAATTTCTTTTCGTTCAGAAACAAGAGGATGTCCAATTTTCGTTTTCATCTGAAACCCGCCATTAAATTGCCCACACACATCTCCCAATCCTGTTTTATTGTTCACTTCCGCAACGTGTGCAATCATTGCAAGCTCATGGTTAGATTTTCTCAGCTTCAATAAATCATTAACTGCATATGCAGTTGCCAACGCACATGCTCCCGACAATCCAAAACCAACACCAAGAGGAAGTTCTGATTCTATACTCACATATATTCCTTCATGAGTAAGCATGTCGAGCACTGATTCGACGGTAGGCATGTCAACGTTATGGTAATTAAAAAGAAGGTGATGCAAGGGTGCTTTTGAGACGGAAACAGTAACACCTTTATTGACGGTAAATCCTACCCCCAATGATCCCGTTTTTTTTGGATCGCTGTCCTCATATGGCCGAAAGATGCATGAAATATTGGCCGGTGAGAATGCAGTTGCCATGGGAATTTACCGAACGATATTGTTCAAAATCTTCGTTGCAATTTCTTTTTTTGGCATAAGGGATATTTTTTCAGTTTTCGAAGGGGTAATCATATATACCTCATTACATTCAGAACCAAATTCACAACCTTCTTTGCCAATATCATTCGCAACAACAATATCGGCATGTGTTCGTTGAAGAAGTGTTTGTGCTCCTGAAATTAATTCGTTTTCAGACACACCCGATTCAGCTTTAAATCCTATAAGCACGCAATGAGGATTCCATTTTTTTATTTCGTCAATTATTTTCAGGGAAGGAGCAAGCGAAAGTTGGATCGTCTTGTATGAATCTAATTTTTCCACGGATGATTGTACTGTAAAATCAGATACTGCGGCAGCATGAATAATGATATCAGCAAAAGGACTTTCTTTCTTCATGGTATCGTATAAATCGGATGAAGAAGAAAATTCAATTACTTTTATGGGATAATTCGTTTCAACAGCACCACGACCTTTCAACAATAAAACATCTGCTCCTCTTCGATACGCTTCTTCAGCAATGTATACTCCCATTTTTCCTGAGGATAAATTCGTCAAAACCCGAATGGGATCAATCGATTCTGTTGTTGGTCCCGCAGTGACTACTATTTTTCTTCCGTTACAATCTTTCGGATAAAATTTCATACTGATTGTTTCGACAATGGCAGCAAAATCCATCATCTTTGCTTTGTTTTCATCAATGCGAGGATCAAGAAAATCAACGCCGAGTTTTTTGAGTTTTTCGATATTTTCTTTCACAATCGGATGATCGTACATGGCTAAATCCATTGCAGGAACAATGGCAATGGGAATGCCAGAACCGAATGCCGTGGTCGTAAAGGTGGTCACTGACGTATCATCAATTCCGTACGCAATTTTTCCAATCGTATTTGCTGTGCATGGAGCGATAAGCAACAGATGCGCAGTCCCTTCTTTTCCAAGAAATTCAACATGCTGAGTTCTACCATCAATTTTTATAATGACTTCATTCCGCGACGCCCATTGAAGAACATTCGGATGGATAATTCCTTGGGCATCATTGGTCATCACACAAACGACTTCAGCGCCTTTCCGTCGTAGTTCTCTCACTAATTTTGGTGATTCAATAGCTGCCACTGAACCCGTTACTCCTACGACGATGAGTTTTCCTTCAAGTGGACTATTCATAGGGGAAAAGAATAGAAATCCTCTTATAAATGTTTAGCGTGCTAGGACGTTTTCCAAAACATTTATATAATCTTATTATCTAAATGTTTCTATGGGAACGATTACGGTCAATGTGACTGATGAAACTGAGGAATTCTTTAGAAGGACGGTCCTTTCGGAGTTTGGAAAAGGAAAGGGGATACTTGGTCGTGCATTGGATGAGGCGATGAAGAGATGGGCAGAGGAAAAACGTCAGGGGGAAATCGCAGAACGGCAGGCCGCTCTTATGAGAAAAGGATTCAAGCTGGGTAAACTGATGTATAAGAAAAGGAGTGAACTCTATGACCGACCCAGTGTATCTCGTTGATACCAACATATTAGTTTATGCATATGATACAAGCGATCTATTCAAACACGAGGTTTCTTCCGAACTCTTCGAAGAATTTTTTTCTGGAAAAAAGAAGTTCTCAATTTGTCTTCAGAATTTAACGGAATTCTTCAAAGTTGCAACGGAGAAGATGCAGAATAAAATGAGTAACGAGGAAGCGACATTATTAATCACTGATTTAATTTCCCTTTCCTCTCTCAAGAAGATTCATTACAGGGAATCAACCCTATTGAAATCCCTAGAGATCGAGCGAATGTTTCGCATTCATTTTTGGGATGCTCTCATCGCTGCAACCATGATCGAGAACGGAATCTTTCACATATACACGGAAAATGTTAAGGACTTCAATAAAATACCTGGGATTATTACAGTGAATCCGTTTGAATAAAATCGGTATTCTCTTTTTTATATGTCTTATCATGATAAATCTTCTATAATTTTCGTGAATTTCTTTGAAAAATTTCTCTATTTTTATTCAAATCTTGCCATCGAGATGTATTCCTTCTTCATGTGCTTTCTTTTGGAGATCTTTTTATGGATCAGAAGACCATGATATTCCTTCATGCGAGGGTGGTTGCGGGAACATCTTTTTGTCGAGGGCATTTTCTTATGGCAACCACCAATGATGATACCAATTATCGTATGATGAGATTTCCTATATTGAGTCTGTCATCATTTTTGCTCACTATGAATTTGTCGGTTTTGCATATAAAGCATTTTCAATGAAAAAATACATGGTGCAAATAGAGTCTCAAGTAATTGAGGTGGGAGCCGATATCCTGGTAATTCACGTTGTATTTCCCTTTCTAAATCGGATACAAACGGTTCCTCCTCTATCGAGTCACCATCTATCCTTAGTATCTTTTTTCCAGGGTATGGCAAATCGTGAATCCCGAAACCAGGTAAAAATACGTACCAATTGGAGTTATAGCGCTTTGCCGAGTCACGAATTCTGCCTTTACATATTGCCACCGATTCAACATCTCCAAAAAGTTTAACACCTGGTACTTCATCCGATAAAACTACTTCTTGTTCATAGACCAATCCATAGCGCCCGTTTACTGCGTCAGCAGTTTTAACAATATCGGTTAAAATACCCCTGTAACGAACTTCACGTATATAATCACGTCTATCTTCTTCTCTTTTGATCACCTGCCCCGCAAATAATTTCGATTGAAGATATATAAGATTCCAATCAAAAACTTCCCAATTACGTTCTGAAAATACTACAATATCTCCCCCAAAATGACCCTTCATTGCTGTGCTGTTATCCATATCGATGTCTTCCTCCCTGTACCTCTCTGGAAATGGAGAACTGGTTTAAAAGATTTGAAGTAGTAATATACTACCACAATATTTAATAAGGACTCGAGAATAGTTAGATTATGAAACCCAGCTTACTAAAAGAAATTGGATTAACAGAAACAGAAAGTAAAGTGTACCTTTGTCTTCTCTCGATAGGGGCAACCTCAGCTGGCAGAATAGTTCAAGAAACGGGCGTCTTCAGAAAAAATGTATATGATACGTTACAAACTCTCATCGAAAAGGGGCTAGTAACGTATGTAGTAGAAAATAAAATAAAATATTTTCAACCAAAAAGTCCAGAAAATCTGTTGAGATTTCTTGAAGAGAAAAAGAGTAGGATTAATGGGCAAGTGATTGAGATTAAAAACATAATTCCCGAATTACTCCAAAAATTCAGTTCGATTACGCCAGAAATTCAATCTGAAATTTATAGGGGAACTGAAGGAATTAAGACTATACTGAATGAATGTTTAAATTACAAAGAAATATTATTTATTGGAGCAACGGGAGAAGTCGAAAATAGGTTACCTTATTTCTGGCCAAAATACAATGAGAAAAGAGAAAAAATGAAGGTAATGTGGAAATTATTGCTTGTTTATGAAGCCCGTCATAAAGCAATTACGAAGTCAAAATATTACCAGTATAAAGTTCTTCCAAAAATAGTAAGCGGCCTGAATGTTATTTACATTTATGGGGATTATATGGCAAACGTTCTTTGGCTAGAGAAACCAGTCGCATTTGTTATTAAACATAAAAGCTTAGCAGAGAGTTACAGAAAATATTTTCACTATCTCTGGAATAAAGTCTAATGACTTTCAGGAAATCTTCCCTTTTTGACCTCGCTGGAATATGACAACGCTGCTCTTCTGACCCCATCTCCCAACTCCCCATATCTCTTCACAAATTTTGGGCGAATTTCTTTATAGAATCCAATAATGTCATGAATAACTAACACTTGGCCGTCGCAATGAGGACCGGATCCGATACCGATCGTTGGAATAGAAAGTGATTTCGTCATTCTCTGTGCAAGCTCTGGAGGTAATAACTCAAACACCAAAGAAAAAATTCCAGCCTTTTGAAGATCCAAGGATTGTTTCAATAATAATTCCGCTTCTCCTTTCTCTTTGCCGTGGAATGTCGGCTTCAATTCCGATTGGGGTAAATATCCAAGATGTCCTTGAACCTGAATGTTGTTTTTGATTAAATTTTTTGCAATCTCTGGTTGAAATCCTTCAAGCTTTACTGCATGAGCTCCTGCGTTCAGAAAGCGTTGGGCATTTTTTAGCGCACTGTCTTTGGAATCATACGAATGAATCGGCATGTCTCCGATAATGAATGTATTTTTTGAACCGCGTGATACTGATTCTGTCGCCCGAATCATATCGTCCATCGTGACTGATTTCGTATCAGTGTAACCGAGCATAACCATTCCAAGAGAATCTCCAATCAAGATAATATCGATGGCTCCATCAATCAGTGTTGCCATCGAAAAATCATAGCACGTCAACATAGAAATCTTTTCTTTCCCTTTCATTTCCTTGATCTGCTCAACAGTTTTCATCAAAGCATAAAAAAGAGATTACCTTTAAATAATTACTCGTTTCCCTGAGGATATGAAACTCGTAGTCGATGTGCATTGCCATTTGGACTTGTGCGAAGATATTCCTGCTGTAGTAAAACGAGCACAAGACGCGGGAATTTCAACAATTATTACGAATGGTACGAATGCTGAAAGCAATAAAAAATCCTTAGAGCTTGCGAAAACATACGATATCGTGAATGCGGCGCTTGGTATTTACCCTCTTGAAGGATTGCAATTAACAGAACATCAATTTGACGACATCCTCAAAGAAATTGAGAAACATAGAAACAGCATCGTCGCTATTGGAGAAGTCGGCATCGATTATCACATGATTAAAGATAAAAACGATCAACAAAAAAAGAATTTTGAAAAAATTATTCATCTCGCCGAAAAACTCAAGAAACCGATGCTCGTGCATAGCAGAAAAGCAGAATCTGATACGATTGATCTTCTTGAAAGTTCAAACGCGAAAAAAGTCGTTATGCATTGCTTTGGCGGTAACATGAAATTGGTCAAGCGTGCCGACGATCTCAGTTTTTTCTTTTCTATTCCAACGAACATTGTTTCTCTCCTCCATTTCCAAGAAATTGTCCAACGCGTTGAATTAGGTAAACTTCTGACGGAGACAGATGCACCGTGGCTTTCTCCGTTCAAAGACAGAAAAAATGAATCAGCATTTGTCGTTGAATCAATAAAAAAAATCGCTGACCTCAAAAAAATGACGCCAGAAGAAGTTGTTAATGCTATTTACATGAATTATCAGAGAATGTTTTGCTAGTTATATTGTTGCCGGATTCGAAATCGTTGTCCTTGTTTTTCTCGGTACAATACAACATCTCGGTCCGTAATTTTTTCTATAACCCCATCCTCATGGAGCGTTCTTAAAAATCCCCCTACGGTCCGGGATCTCCATCCAAGGTGACGAGCGAGTTCACCAGGACCAATACCACCTTCATAAGTCGACATCGCATCTAACATATCATCGACTCTTTTCCTAGGGTGTCGATGATTAAGAACAGGAGAAACATCTGCGTACATATTTGCTCCGGAAATAAAATAGTGTCGTCGTAATTCTCGATCACCCATAAGATCTTGGTGTTGACGCTGCAGTTTTTTTAATGCTTCGTCGCTGGTCAATGCATCAAGAACCGGAATGATGAATCTCTCTAAATATCCCCAACCCACCTCAGAAAGGGTTAATTTTCGTTGCAGGGTAAAAGGAATTCCTTCTTTTCTTGCTAAAACTCTCTCACAAGTTAATCTTTCTAGTTCCTCATGTAATTCTATCGGGGGGATACATACTCCAACAAGAGGCAGCTTTTCTATAATCTCCTTTTCAAGTACGTACCTCGATCCAACGCCGAGAAGATAGCTGACAATCCACAATCCTTTTTCAGAAAGTTGAACTCGTTCAGGTAGAACAGAGGAAACGCGGTACCGATGTTCGGTGTTTCCATTTGGGTTATCTTCACAAGAGATGAAACCATTTGCACTCAATTCATTAATTGAGGTGCTAACAATAGTATCTGTTAATTCAACTTCTCTTGATAAATCCATCACCGTCCGTGGCTCGCTCGAATAACCTAGGGCTAATAATATTTTGACTCGATTAATAGGGGCTCGAGTATGACGACTTAAATGACAAGATCCTAAAATAGAATACATACTTCTCCCAGAATCCACTGCATATATGATCGCTTGAGCAGCAATAGGTTGGCCAATGGACTGACCTCTTTCCGAGAGAGAAAATACCTGATCTTCTTGTTCAATTCTTTCCACGAATCCTACAGGTAATAATGATGAGTCAATATATCCTGTATAAGTAGATTCCCGAGTCGGAATAGTGGCATTATTATCAACAAGATCAAGCACCTCATCTGCAAGATCTGACCCCCTCATTGGCCTCGTTCCAAAAGCCAAGAGAGTGATATCTTTAAACTCAGAATTCACAGCTGCAAAAATACCGTCAACTAACGGCTCTAATCCTGAAGGAATTAAATGATTACCATTTCTCATCTGAGGCACCAATAGTCAAATCTTCGTTTTTTGTAAAGAACGCCTATGTTAATTTAAACCTTTACAGCAGGGAAAGAAACCTATTTATACCTCAGAAGAGAGTAGAATTCATGCCTTCAAAACTCACCATTGCGTTCTTTGAACTCGAACAATGGGAAAAAGATTATTTCTCAAAAAAATTAAATCACACTCTTCTCTTTATCGATGATGCGTTAACAGAGAAAAATGTTTCCCGGGTAAAAAATGCTGACGCGATTGGAATCTTTATTTATTCTCAGATGTCAAAGAAAATTCTTACTCGTCTTTCACAATTAAAACTTATCGTCACATTATCTACAGGCTTCGATCATATCGATTTGAAAGAATGTAAAAAGAGAAAGATCACGGTATGCAACGTTCCCAGTTACGGAGAGAATACGGTTGCTGAACATACCTTTGCGTTAATTCTGAATCTCACGAGAAAAATTCATCTCGCATATGATCGAACCGTTCGTGGCGATTTTTCTCTTGATGGATTGCGAGGAACAGATCTGCAAGGAAAAACACTTGGAGTCATTGGTGCGGGAAAAATTGGTCAGCATGTCATTCGCATCGCACAAGGGTTTGAGATGAAGGTTATTGCATACAATAGAATTAAAAATAAACAACTCGCAAAAAAACTTAGATTTTCTTACGTTGCGCTCAACACATTATTCAAGGAATCAGATATTATTACTCTTCACGTTCCCTACACAACATCGACTCATCATCTCATCAACAAAAAAGCAATAGGACACATGAAAAAAGGAGTTCTGCTGATTAACACGGCACGAGGCGGAATCATTGATACGAATGCGCTGCTTGAAGGCATCCGATCAGGAAAAATTGGCGGTGCTGGCTTAGATGTGTTAGAAGGAGAATGCTTCATCAAAGAAGAAAAGCAAATGCTCTCGCCTCATTTTGCAAAAGAGTGCGATCTGAAAACAGTGCTCCAAGATCACCTGCTTCTGACTCAACCCAACGTTATCGTTACTCCCCATAATGCATTCAATAGCTGGGAAGCATTACATCGAATTCTTGATACCACGATACAAAACATTAATCAATTTCAAAAAAAGAAACCAGTGAACAGCGTAAAATAAAAAACGCCCGAAAAGCTTTTATATTGTAAAATGAAGATACTCATAAGAGAGCAGCGATCATGAAAATTACATTAGACACCAAGGAAGATTCTCACGAAGAGATTCGCAAAGTGATTGCGATACTGGAGCATGTGCTCGGAGAACATACCGTCACGAATCAACCGGTTATTTCTGCACCTATTCAAGAATCTCCGCAACAAAGTATTGATCTTACCTCTACTCCTATCCCTCAGATTGACCTACCACAATCAACGATATCCGAACCTGAAGCTCAAGAGCCATTACCAACACTGAAAGAGCTCATGGAGAAAAAAGATGACGATATGAAAAAACAATTTCAAATCGAAGAATATTATTAGAACGTATTATATGTAGGACGTTTTTCTGATGTTGTTTTTTAATATATTAATTACTACATAGTAACGAAACATTTATAAACTCAATGATTTTCCTTCTCTTCATGAAAATAGTCCAACCAACGTTACTGGTTCCAGAAGGAATACACTTTCCAGTCATTGCTTTTGCAGC
>JAHFLI010000123.1 GCA_023255615.1 Candidatus Woesearchaeota archaeon | reverse complement strand
ATTACGTTTGATGTCATCAGCGAATCTCGCTTCTACTTCCTCATTAGTAGGATAATCAACTTCAGACCTCAATGAAGCTATATAATCTCCGTTGTTCATTCCGTCAATACGCAGTTCTATCTTTGGTGGTTTAAAGTAAAGTCCAATTCCCTCAGCATATCGATCTTTAATCAAATTGTTTGATGCTATTAATACAGCATCAAGGTGCCCAATAGGAACATCTTTCCTTCTTCCCATTAGTGCCTCAAGATAAGGAGCACATTCGGTTAGCGACGTTCCCGGGTAACTTACTTTTGGACGCATTTCCATTATACCTGATGTGATCAGTGCAGATTCGACATCAAATCTTTTGAAGAAAGGAGATCCTATTACCTTTCCCATGAGTTCATAGGCACTGTCTTGATTTAATGTGTTATTTAAATTTCTGTATGTCTTCATTGCCAGGTTGGTAATACCTCATCTTTTTTAAAGAATTGTATTCTCCATTATTCAGTATTCCCTTAAATACGTCGACAAGAATTGTCCAAAGATATGATGAACATCTTCGCACACTTCATAATAATCAGTGGTGACGTGTGCAGAATGATGACAGATTTCTTTTAATTTTCCACCTTGCAGGCCCGTAATGCCAACAACAATTAATCCATTATCTTTTGCCCATTCTGCGGCTTTGATAATGTTCGGACTATTTCCAGAACTTGAGATGAGCATCAGAATATCTTTGGGTACAGCAAGATTAATGAGTTGTTGTTTGAAGACTTCATCGTAATGCTCATCGTTAGAAATAGCCGTCATATATCCAAGATTATTGGACAAACAAATTGCTTTGTATCGATGGGGATTATTTTTCCAATCTTTAGTTGCTCCCTTCGAAAAATCACAGACATAATGCAATGCAATCGCTGCACTTCCTCCATTGCCTGCAACAAATATTTTCTGGTTGTTTTTTATTGAATCACGGAGAAGATGTAAAATATTCTCATCAAAGGAAAATGCATCCAATGCATTTACCACTTTTTTCTTGTATTCATTCCATTCCATTGTACAATCCCCGGATGAATGAATGCAATGATTCTTTTGAGATGCTTTCTCTGTTGCCGATGATATTTGATGCAATTCCTCCTGCGCAGTTTGCTAAAAAAGGAATAATGTCAGCATCTGCTTTCGCATACACTGCCAAGGATGATAATGCAAATGATGCATCTCCTGCGCCCACGGTATCTTTGACACTTTGAGTAAGTATCGGCGCCTGATAAAATTTCCCGTTGAGATAAAAGTTTGACCCATTCTTTCCCCTCGTGATAAGGAATGGATCTATGTGGAATTTTTCTGCTAATTCTTGAGCAACAAGTTCGATATCTTCAAATCGCCGCAGTAAAGGGAGTCGCGCTTCTTGTTCATCCATTGACACGAAATCTGCCTTTTTGTATAGTGTAAAATAATTGTATCCCATATTCGCAGAATTCGATTGTGCATTCACGCAGAGAAATTTTGATTTTTCTTCTATTTTTCGTCTGAGTCTTTCATTAAGAAACCCGTGACCAAAATCAGAAACGATGACAATATCGTATTTATCCAGCTCATTAAACGCACGTTCGAGATCCGCGCATAACTCTTCAGAAATCGGAGCATCATTTATGTACTCGATTTTAAACAGCTTATGACCTCGATACGCATCCAAATATCGTTGTTTAACGATGGTTGGCGAATTCTTTTTTACGAATTGTAGTAATTGTATATTCGGCTTCAGCGATTTTTCGATAAACTCTTGCATTGGTCGGCGATCACCCACTATGGTAAAAACAGTTACACTTCCGACAAAATCTGCGATATGGTTTGCGACCGCTAACACTCCGCCGGGATAATACTCTTCGGAATCATACTCTACAGATAAAATGGGATCCTTGATTGCGCGACCCTTTAAAATCGAAAAGATATAGTGATCAATAATCGTGTCTCCAATGACAGCTACATTCAGATGGCACAATCGTTCAAAAAAATGACACAGCATAAGGTAACTGTACTTTCCCTTAAATTCTTTGACATAATCTTTTTGACTCACTTTCACACCTTCTTTACTTCAGGAGGAACCAAAAGGGGTTTTTAAGAGTTACTTTTTTTGCCACAGGTCGAATGATTTCAATGGCTTGAATCAAAAGGTTTTTATAATCTGGGTTTTTTACGGAAGGCATGGAAAGTGGGTGTTCAGAGACAACAATGGTGGAAGTTGATACGATAGCTCCGGAAGTAAAGCAGTCTCTCAAAATCGTTCTTTGTACCACTCCACAGCATTTGAATGCGGGAAGAGATTTTGGAGATTTGCCAAGAATTCCAAACATTGCGATTATTTCTTTGATCAAATGGATCGAACATAAGGGGTACCGTGGAACGTTTTACGATATCGACATGCTTCTTCCTCATGATTACGAAATCTTCAAGTATTTCAGAATAAACCAGCCTGATGTTGTGGGATTAAGTGCAGTTGTTTCTACTAGTTATGCTCAAATTAAGAAATTAGCAAAGATTATACGAAAAGCCTCTCCGAAATCATGGATTATTATCGGAGGAAACATGGCGGTGAGTGCACATCTTATTCTTCGACGAACGGATATTGATATATGTGTATTAGGTGATGGTGAAGAACCATTTGGACAGTTTTTGGATTATGTTGCAAAAAATGGAAAGAGAATGCATTTTGAGGAATTGTCAAATATCAGAGGTCTTGCGTTCATCAATAAAGACGGTGAAATGGAATTTACAAAATATGCAGAACCCATTCGAAATGAAGATAACCCATTTCCAGATTATCATATCCTTGAAGAAGGACTTCAGGGAAAAAGCGAACTGCTTAAAAATTATTTTAGAGATGGACGAGCGTGCGAATGGTTTGTTCATGATCCGAGAACTTTCATGCCGCATCGAAAGCCGAGGTTAGGGCAGTTTTATGCGACAAAAGGATGCGTTGTGCGGTGCACGTTTTGTCAACGATTTTCTCAAGGATACCACCCCTTTGATATTAACAAACTGGATGAACACCTCAAAGAGTTGAAAGAAAAGTACAATGTTGGATTTATCGAAATTCTCGGTGAAAACTTTGGTCTTCCGAAATCTCATAGTTACAAAGTCGCAGAAATTTTGAAGAAGCACGATATGCTCTGGCTGATAGGTGCCGCTCGTTGTAAAAATTTTACTCGAGAAGATCTTGAATACTTTAAGTCATGCGGATGTACTGGAGTTAAGTTTGGAGTTGAAACAGGAAGTAAAAAAATCTTTGAGGTTATGGAAAAATATTTTACTCTTGAGGATGTGCATACTGCTCTTCGGTATTGTCATGAATTAGGTATGTGGGCACCATTGGCATTTTGTATTGCAATGCCCGGAGAAACTGATCGAACAATCAAAGAAACTGGAGAGTTTTTAGGCAATATCGGAAGAATGAGAGCAACTCCTCCATGTGATTTGTATGTCCAGACATTCTATGCCCTTCCATTACCTGGGGCAGCATTATATGATTATGCTCAACTAAAGGGCGTTATTGGAACATCTCTTAACGATGAGGAACGATTCCTTGAGCATATGTCTGACAGAGGCTCGGGAAAATTCCATCACATTAATCTTACGGGTATTTCCCGACGGAAAGTAAACTTTTGGGATTTTCTCCTTCGATATGAAGCAATGAGAACCTATTATGCAACGCCCCTTGATAAGAAGGACGTTGAACTTCAGAAGTAACATAAAGCTGATCAACGACGGCATGTTGATGAGTTGATGAGTACGAAACAAAAACTGTCATATTTTTTCAAGAATCCTATTTCTGCATTAAATGTTGTTCTTACTCGACAAAAATTCATGACCAAGATCCCCCGACCTTTAGCGTACATCCCGCTTCGAAATTTATTGTATGTTGAATATCTTATTCTAAGGGGAATTTTCCATATTTCGATGTTTGTTGAGAGAAAAGGGGCATATAAGGTGAATGGACATATTGTCGGAAAGTGCGATGACAGGATTGAACTATCAGAATCATTGCGGCAAGTAAACAAGCGAATTCGAGAAACGCTGCCAACACC
>JAHFLI010000003.1:10243-31218 GCA_023255615.1 Candidatus Woesearchaeota archaeon | reverse complement strand
CAGAATTTTTCCTTTGTCAAAACTCGGGTCAATAATCGCTGCTTCCTTTGTTGACTCATCATAAAGGATATATGAGAAATTATCCATTCGAGAATCGAGAAGCTGCACTACTTTCATACACAGGAGCCTTCTTTGCACGTGCAGGCGATATCTCGTTCAACAATTTCGGATCCCGAACAGAAATATTCCATCAGCGTATGTGTATCCTTGCATCGTTCAATAGCACCTATAAGCCCGCGTTCATTCCCACCATACACAATAGATCTTGTTTTTATGTCAATGCCATTATCCGTTTCCCCGCAGGTAGGAACACATGCACCGTTATTACACGCACCTGGGCACTTCAACAGTTTTTGAATAATCGCATCATTACCTTCTTTTTTACCACAAATAAATTCAATGACTTTGTTTCCATGGCATGAATCTTTTACATCTTTATCTCCAAGGGAGGTTTCACCAGCAACAAACGTATTCTCGCCATCCGAATCCGTGCACGATCCTTGAGCAACTACTGCTCCTGTTGCTTGACCTTGAAGCGGTGGTGAGGCTTGAAGATCTGTTTTCTTTTCTTGTGTTGGTTCTATTTTCACATCATTTTTTGTCATAATCCAAAACAGCAGAAAAACGATAGCAACAATCGCGATAACGACATACACCGCCCAATTCTTTGATTCAGGGGTTTTGTCCGGGTCCATAGGAAAGTCGATGGTATAGTGATATTTAAATTTTTCCCTAAGAAGAGCAATAGCTTCAAATTATTCTAATAACTTTCAAAAGAGATCTTGCATCCAGACATTTTACCGTAAAATTCCAAATCAGGGGTTTCTTTCTTTGAACCGAAGAAAATCATATTAGAGCCTTCCCAAAATAAGAACCATCCGGCAGGCTCAAGCAGCACGACAAAAAAGTTCAGAAAAAAATCCTTTTCATGATTATAGAAGAGAATATATGAGGTAATAAACATAATAATAACTCCCACTGCGAGAAGGGCATATCCCTTTTTTGTTACATTCTTCCTTGTTTCTTTAAGCTGTTGAAAATGTTTTTTAAAATGCTTGGAGAGCCTACTCCGAATGATTTTTTCATGATTTGCATTCCTTTCTTTTGATGGAACAAAAAAAACCAGTTCAAGATCGGTTGGTTGTTTCTCATGGCTTGCCTTTTTTGCTTCTAAAAGGAAGTCGTCAGAGAGTGCGCGAACTTCATACTGTCGAGCATCAAAATCAGAAAAGATGTCGTCATACCCGTCGACAAAAATATTAATAGCAGTCGGATGTTGAAGAATCTTTTTTTCCAGGGAAATTTTTTCTTTTTTTGGATTCTGGTCTTCATTTGCCATGTTAAAAAAATTGTGCCTCGATAATTCCCCCAATAATGACTAGAAATAATCCAATGCCTAATAAAAGTAACGCATCGGTTACTAAATGGGTAAATTTTCTTGAAAAGAGCGGTTCACGCAGCACTGCTTTTGATACGACGCCGCCAACAACTGCCGCAAAGAGATATGCAGTTCCTTCAATGATCAGATGAGGGAAATAAAAAAAGTAAGTATAGAAACCCGTTAACGTGCCGGATAATACGATCTGTCGAGCAGTAAAGCCAAAGGCAATTCCCCAGACTGATGCATTCCAGACTAAAAAGAGAATTGCGCCAGAGCCATAAATAAATGAGAGGATAAATGCAACGACAAAGACTACTGAGTTATTGATCACTAATTCTTGGAACGCATTTAAAGATATCGCGGACCCAACAATGTTTGCCGCACGAAACTGCGGAAAAAATAAATCACCAATAAACGAGGTTGGAAAAATCACCCCGATCAATAAGTAGATTAAAAAACATCCGAAGAAGACAAAGAAGTATACTTTCATGATATCGGTATGGTCCTTGAATAACATTTTCAGAGACAATTTTTTTTCGCGGATCTCTATATTTTCTTCTAATTGCAGCAAAACACCTAACGAAGGAATGAGCAAAATGGAAATAAATGCAAGGCTCATCAATCCAACATCGTTTGGAAAAATTAGACGGGCGCTCAAAATTCCGATGATGCTGTAAATCAAGGCAATGTAAAACGAATGGAATTTCCTTTCCACCCACGCAACTTTGAAATATTGTTCTAAGACCATTACCGTTTCCTCGCAAAAGTCAAGAACCCTGAATGGCCGATTTGTTGTGATTTTGGACGAACTTTTCTTTCTTCGACTTCCCATTCACGCTCCATCACTTCGCAAGTTTTCAATATCACAAACTGTTTTGATTGGTGGAGTGCATTGACCATATCCATCACTTGTGGAATGGTCGGAGAATATGAAACAAGAAATCCGCCAACTTTCAAGCAGCGTATTGCAGAAGGAAGAGCATTCCAGGGATCAGGTAAATCGAAGGTAGCAAGATCTACTTTCTTCTCTTGGATTCCTTTCTGAACGTCAGCCAATTTTAACTTGACGTTTTTAAGATCGAGAAATTTTTTATTTTCTTGAGCAATACCATGAAAATCTTCTCGTATTTCATATGAAGTCACTTCTTTCGCAATCGTTGCTAATTGAAAACAGAGTGCACCTGAACCCGTACCTGCGTCGACAACTTTTGATTTTTTATGTAATCCTGTTTCTGCAATGATCAATCCAACGTCTTTGAGGGGAATAATTTGAGGACCGCGCTTTATTTTTTCAAAGCGATCCATGAATGTTGGACTTGCGAGCGTCATTTTCTTTCCCATGTTGGTTTGAACAATCGTGCCGTCCTTCTTTTTAAAGTCTGATGAGGTGATAAATCCAAAGGTTGAATGAAAGTCTTTTGATGGATCTTTCACAAAAAACTTTTTTCCATCTTCAGTTAAGAGAATTTTCATGTAAATACCTTTTTTGATATCTTCTGTTTTAAGACGAGGTATTTAAACATTACTGGTGAAAATAATGTCGTAAACACCGTCATGAAGACAATAACTGAGAAGATATCATTGGTAATAATATTATTTGCGCGTGCGAGTTCTGCAAAGACTAATTCAACTGAGCCTCGCGCGTTCAATGCCCACCCAATCGTCATTCCCTCTTGGACACTTCCTTTTGCAATCCAGTTTCCCAGACCACCTCCAATCACTTTTCCTGCAAATGCGGCAATACAGTAGACCACGACGAGAAGTGGATGAACGAGAAAGGATGATAAGTCGACATGAAGACCAATCCAGATAAAAAAGAATGGCACGAGAAAACCAAAAGCCGTTGTTTTTATGGCGTCGACGGTAAAATCGTGTTGCTTCATTTTTTCTCTGAGTTCTTTAAATTCAATCAGAGACATGGTGAAGAGCTGCTTTTTTCCTTTCCTAAACTCACTTTTTCGATGATGCTCAAGAACGCTATTCATCATTACTCCCGCGATCAATGCACCCATTACGAATCCAAATCCAAGATATTCTGATAGTAATGACGTGAGAAGCGCAAGGATCACTGAAATCATGAATACGCTGGTCTGCATATTGTATCGCTCAGCAATGAGGAGTGTTTTTGGAAGAATGGATCGGTAGATCAGAAGAATTGCTAATCCAAGAATGAATAGAAAAGGGAGAATAAGTAAAGGAGACGATGCTGTGGTTTCTTTTGTTACATACACGATAACGGCAAGAATAATCAATTCGAAAATGTTGTCAATAATGCCTGCTGCTACGATAATATTACCTAGACTTGAATGCAGCATGCTGAGTTCTTCGAGGACATTAACGGCAATTGCTTCTGCCGTGACGGAAAGTGAAGCCCCCATAATAATGGCAGTTGATGTTGATAATCCAAATAATTTGCCCACAAGAAAACCCGAGGCAAATGCACAGACTGAACATAAAATAGAAATGATAAAGGATCGCTTTCCTGTTTTCATCATGTCTTTGACATTTAATTCAAATCCGACATAAAACATCAAGAAAATAAGTCCAATGTCTGAAAACGTCGAGAGAACCGTGGTTGCGTCCTTGCCAATCAAAACATCTTTTATCGGTTTTATTCCCAGTAAGACTCCAACCAGAATTGGTGCTAATACTCGAGGAAATTTTAATTTTCCAAGAAATTCAGAGAATACCCACGACAATGACAAGGACAGTAAGATGATATACAGGATATCCATAGCTACCTCTTTTTATTACTTCACTAGAGACGAAGATTGTATAAAAAGGTTTGGGGATATTGCGTGTAGAGGACATAAAGGGTTAAAAATAAAATTCAATTCCCCGCTGTTATGTCTGCACCAGTTCGCATACGAAGAGGTAAAACAGGGATTAGGATGATGGTTTATGAATAACTTCTTAATGCCGTTACTGCTTCTTCTAATGTTTGTTTCAATGGTGGGATAGGGACCTGAATATCTATTTGGTTCGTTGGAGTATACCGAGGCGTCACTCGTTGAAGAATTTCCATAATAGGATAAGGCAATCCGTGTGTCCAAAATGCTCCTGCTAACGATGCACCAGCAATAATATTCCATCTGACTTTTTGATACAGATCGCTTGTAACTAGAATTTCTTCCGAGGAAAACAACTCCAAGATTGAACTATCCCTATCTCCGCATTTATTTGCTAAATAGTTCAGTAGGTCATAATGAGCAACCAAACCATTATTTTCTTCAATCATATGAAGAGGTAATTCTGATGAAATCAATAACTTGTCGTTAACATAATAACAAATAAAGTAAAATGGGCCTGGGAGGATTTGAACCCCCGACCTACTGCTTAGAAGGCAGTCGCCCTATATACCCAATCTCAAGTTGCGGGGATTGACCGAAGGGAAAATCCCCGAAGTTTGGTTAAGCTTTTTGCTTGCCAAAAAGATTACCAGGCTAGGCTACAGGCCCATCACATTAGAGTTAGTTTGTTTCTTTTTTAAAACTTCTCAAGACAATGTTCATTGCCCTGTGATTCGAAAATTATTTATGCTACTTACCTATTTATATAATTACTTTAAAGTAGTAACATATAGAAACTTTTATATAGGGGAGAGAGATTGCAACTCATATGAATAAAGTGCTCATTTTACTTACAACGGTTTTGGTTTTTGTGGGAGTTCAGGCTTTAGGTAGTCATTTTACTGGAATTTCTGGCGCTGTAACTGCTCCTCTTGATGAGATAACAATCCCGATAGAAACTCCTCGTTGCAGTACAGAGGTCAAAATCTGTCCTGACGGAAGTACTGTAATGAGAATTCTTCCGAGTTGCGAATTTGCTGCATGTCCTGAATTTGATCCTGAACCTTTACCAGAGCCTGTTCCCCAACAAGAATCCATCATTGAGAAGCCACGTCGGTATTCGGGAGGTGGAGGTGGATCAGGTTCGAATCCGGAGCCGGAACCTGAACCTTTACCTGAGCCTCAACCTGATCCGGAGCCGGAACCTGAGCCACAGTCAAAAAATACCATTCTAGGAATAGAATATGCGTTTCCTGGGCAAGCATCTGCCTTATCTGAATTAGGAATTACGGGAGTAAAATTTTTTCCTGAGCTTTATACGATGTGGGATGTCATGCAAGGTGGCCCTAACGAGTCTATCGATTTTTCCAATCTTGATGCGATGGTTCTCGAATATCAAACTGCCGGTTTTTCCGATATCATTTTTGGTGTGCGGCATCAAAGCACCTGGGGCTCCATTGCCGCCACAAAACTTACCGTCGCTAATCCCTTACCTAAGCCAGAATACCAACAAATGTATGAAGCATGGTGGCATACAGTTGTCGAACGTTATGATGGCGATGGAGTTGATGACATGCCGGGATTAATTTATCCGATTAACAATTATGAAATTGGAGTAGAATTTTCGTCATACGAGCCCGAAGATGTCAATGCATATGTCGATCATTTAGGAATAGCTTATCAAATCGCTCATGATGCTAATGTGAACGCACATGTTGCCCATGCTGCATTCCTTACATTTGGAGCATTGGATCGAAACATAACATCTGATGAATATGAAACTGCATTTGACACCATGCAAGATCAAACGCATTCTCTCAAGGATATAAGAATTATTCTCGATCATCCTGAAAGTTTTGATATGCTCAATGTGCATTCTCTTGGTGATCCTAATGAAATTCCAAGAATTAAGGCGTTTTTTTCGTCTGAAATGCAACATCGAGGTTATGATAAACCGATTATCATTTCTGATACATCACCAACGCCATTCATTGCGTATGGGCCGGCAGATACATGTACGGGAACGCATGGAGTATTGTTTTATCCTGCGACGGAACAGGATTTATGCAAACTTGCTGATTACTTCACTGAATTAATAGCTAAAGATGCTGAGACAACAGCGTGGACAAGAGCATTTATTGCTGCAGATATCGTCAAACGAGCAACAATTGCATCTGAGCAAGGAATACAACAAATTGACTTAGCATTTACTGAAGACATGAACGAATTCATTTTCAAACAATTACTCCATGCAGGAACAGGGAATGCTGCATGGGGAGGATTATTAGAAACTAGTGTCCAGCCTGGATCAGAACACCGTACGATCATTGGCAAATATCCAGCATTTTATGCACTACAACAGTTGCAGCAGCACTTAGGAGTCTACGATTCTATTGAAAAAATGAGTATTGATAACAATATTTATGTCTACAAATTTACAAATGAATCGGAAACATTCTATATTGCATGGCTCGATGATGGAAAGTTACGACTGCCTGAAGATGATGTTCCCTTTCAAACAATACAGTTAGGAAATGGTTCCGCAATCATTGAACATCTCATCACACAAGATGGACAAACTGTTCCATACATCACTCATGAAGATCTTAACAATATCACCATTACTCCAATACCTGAATTTATTTTTGTAAGCCAATCAACATTTCCAAGTTCAGGAATTGTTACTGCTTGTGAAGAGGTAACAGGAAATGAGTCATGTATATGGCAATACAAAGTCGATTCATGTCTACAAAACTGTGATAAGTTGCTCATCTTTTTCAGTGGCGGAGAGATGAATTGCAACCTTGATTATGCACAGAATATTCTTACCAGTTATGCTGATGATGGCTATATTGCAACGTGCGTAGAACTTTTTGAAACTGCTGATGAAGCAGGACGTTACCCTTATGTCAATGAAGCCGAGCGTGTTGATGCAAGCATCCGCGATATCATGCATCATCCTATAATTACGAGTAGATGGAACGGAAAAGATTTACTTATCTCTGGAGTGAGTCATGGAGCAACTGCACCTGTTATTGCGATGGCAATGACAACGTATGATGAACAGTGGAAAGGAACAGATCATACCGGGGCATGCTTTTATGATGGAAGTTATCATGTTCAACAACAACTCCAATTCATAGATAATAACTCATGCCATGAAATAAATCAAATTGACAAACCTGTACTTTCATATGAACACATGATGACACGATACTGTGGTTCGGATATCTTGTGTGATAACTTTGATAATATCTCAGCAAACGACACTATTACCGAAATCAATGCCACCGAATATTCGATTTCACAATGGAAACTCTTTTCTTGCGGAACAGGAGCAGACCTTGCATGTTCCTTAGATGTTATGCCTTCGCAACCGATTGAACAAGTATGCAGTATGTTGAATGATCAACACCATGTTTGTGAATACATTGACTTGCCAGCTCCAGAATATACCCACTTAAATTGCGCACAAGACCGCATTACAGACTGTAAGATCTGGTTCAACGATATCACTCAAACTGAATCAGAATAAAATTACCTCATCATCGACAATGAATCTCCTGCCAAGGATGTGTGTTGCGTACACGTTTTCTTTCCTTCCCAATAGACCCAACACTCTTCTCCAAACCGCTCCCAGTTTAAGCAACCAACACAGCACGGTGGAGTTTCTTTTTTAGTCATAATGAAGAATAATGAAATCAACTATAAATAGATTACGGCAACCAACTCTTCTGATCAGCTAATTTCTTTGGCAAATAATCAGTAATGACAAAATTCAATCCATGCTTTGCTAATGCTTGTTGTTCTGCACGGACTTTCATCTTCGCCATTTCTTCCAACGCTTTTTGCCAGGGTTTATAATGTTTGATGAATGGATCGTTTTTGATGAGATCTTTAATTTTTTTAACGTCGACGTCTTTTAACGGATGGGTGGGTAATTTATATTCAACGATATCTTGAGGAGTAATGCCAATGAATTGTGCTTGAGGAACGCAAAAGAATTGATTAATGTGCGCAGCATTTCCAGATCCTGCTTTCAAGGTTCGATAAATACTTCCAAATCCGTAGGGATCTCCATCGGTAAAGACATAGACGGGAATTTTTTTGGAATCTGCTAATCGTCTAATAAATCGTCGGCACGCTCTGGTTGGAACTCCCCCCATGGAAATTAAAATGCAGTTTGCTTTTTTCCAGTAATTGTGTTTTACGAGACGCTGAAACATACCTGCCGTTTCAATGGCCAAGATAAATTTTGCATCGGTTTCAAATTTTAAATGTTCGACAGAAATCGGAATAGAATATGCACCAGAGCCAAATTTTGTGCAATCAATTTTCAATTCTTTTCCCGTATCTTGGTCTTTATCAACCACGACTAATTTTCCAGCGATTTCGCCGCCTTTTTCTTCTGGAATAAATCCTATTTGTTCTCGGTTCACTTCCATCATGGCTTCAATATCATCCATAACGGCATCAGATTCGGGCTGTTCGTTAAACCGCGCTGGTCCCCAGTTTTTTGAAATGTAATATGCTTCTCTTTTTGATGCGATGTCATCTGTCTCCACTAAATTTTTTGATAACGACATCATTTTTAATGTCTGAGCAAACGTTTTGATTGTTCCTGCGGTTAATGTTCTCTCTTTTTCTTTTCCTAATAATTCAAAATAACCCTCTTTGGGATCGTATTTAACATTGTTCAGTGCACGCAACGGCATCGTTAATTCAGGCTGCTTTTTTTTGAGAATAGAGGTATAAACCGATTCTGCAATATTCTTCATGGATGTTACGACATCAGTTGGTTTCTTCATCTTGATCTCCTTTTCCTATTTTTGCGAACTCTTCGTCATATTCCAAATTTTCCATTTCTACTGCTTCTATTGTTCCACGAGTCTTTTCTAAGATTTCTGCGAGTAATGTTTCCACGTTTTTCTTTTCAGAATCTTTTATTTTTAATAATTCTTGTAACGCTTCACTGACATAAGGAATGTATGTTTCGATATAACCGCGCTTTTTCGATTCATATTGCACATTTTTCTTTTTTCGAATGTAAATGCCAAGTTGTCTGCCGCATTCCTGTAATGCTAACTTGACTTCTTTGATAATTTCGGGATAGTGCGCGATCGCTTCCTTACTTTCTGAGGTAAAGGGAACCCACACTGAACAAATATGAACAACGAGAGTTACCGGTCCAATAGGAAGAGAACTTTGGCTTTGACTTAATCCATAACTTCTCCATTGTGTCTGAACTGATGCTTTGGTTACTGCACACGCTCCTTGTTGATAGAGTAATGGAACTCTATTTGCGAATCGTAATAACCGAATGGGTTCTTCTGCGCTTTGTTGTCCACCGTAGGCAATACCTGCCTCGACAATAAATGGATTTCCTCGATACACTGATGGAGGCCGCGTGTTTGCCGTATAAAATTCTGCATTGACTTCTTTTTTTAATCCTTTTTCGAGCAATTCTTGGCCAATCGGAGCGATGCAATCAGTCGGTGGCGAAATAATTTTTGTGTTGGCAATTCCATGAATAAGTTTTTCTCCCATCTCGCGAGAAACTTCTTTTGGTTTTGCATCGGGTAACACTGCCGCATTTTTACAAATTTCATCAGCAGTATTTCCACCTACTCGGGAGAATTCCGTTTGCAAGAAACTCCGCAATGTTCGTGCTTCAGAAAATTTAAGCATGTCAAGGAGAACTCCCAATTCAACACCATATGGGTGTGGTTTAATTTCCTGCACTTTTTTTGGCAGAATATCAGTTGCTCGTGGAAAAATTATTTGCTCTGCCTTTGGATTCGTATAAATAATGGTTACATGAGGATTCACTATTGCCGTTTGTTTCAGATATTGATCAATTGATTGTGGTCCTGCAGTATATGATCCTTCTAATTCCAATTCAATTTTTGTTCCATGCTCTTTATTCCACTCAACTTCTTTCTCATTAAGAATATCTGGACGATTATTTTGAATATCAATTTTTAATTCAGAATAATTTGCCGGATATTTTGGGGAAATTCGTGAGACAATTTTTGCGGGCTTTCCCGTTGTCAATTGTGCATACAGGACAGATGCGGAAATTCCGATTCCCTGCTGACCTCGTGATTGACTTAATTTAAAAAATTTTGAACCGTATAATAATCGCGCAAAGATGTGTGGTATTTGTTTCTTAATAATTCCTGGGCCATTATCTTCTACAATGACTCTAAAGCGATCATTGCCCATATCAATAACTTCGATGCTGACTTCGGGGAGAATTTGTGCTTCTTCACACGCATCAAGGGAATTATCAACCGCTTCCTTTATGGTCGTCATTAATGCTTTTTTCTTGTTGTCGAAACCCAGAAGATGCCTGTTTCTAGAGAAGAATTCTGCAACACCAATCTCTTTTTGCTTTTTTGCTAACTCAACAGCAATAGGTTCTGCCATCTTAGATTTTTGTCATGTCGTTGTATCGCGAGTCTCTCCGTTTTTTTTCAAGCCATTTATAAACATTTGCATGCTTCGATCCGGTGATTAATGATTCGATTGCGCGTCGTGCGACTGACGTGTTTTCTGCTAAACCAATGATGCCAATGGTTTTTCCATAGACGGTGATATTACATTCTGTTAATTCTTCAATAATACCGCGCGCTTTTCCTTCTTTGCCAATCACTCTTCCTTTAATTCTGATTAATGTGTTTTTTGATCCTTTGGTGTAATCCGTTAAGGTAATGACTTCATATGCATAATCTGGTTTAAGCAAAAGTAATGCAATTTCCGGGTTAAATCCGCGACCAATTGCTTTAATGACTTCTCGAGAACTGTATAATCCTAATGCATCTTCTCCTTTGATGAATACGTCTCCTTCCTTGGAATCAATATCTAAGGACGTATTTGTTGTTTCTTCGATTTCTCTTTTTACTTCTCCTTTTTTTCCTATAAGAACAGCAATGCGATCTTTTGGGATGCGCAATTCATAGAGGAATTCAGCCATGGTGGAGGTGATTAATGTTTCTTTTATAACTATTTGCCCTTTATCTTTTTTTCCATCTGTTCTAATGTGATTGATAAATTAAATTTATTAAAATAGTGATAGATGTTTTTTATATCTCTCTTTAAATATTCTTTCGCTAACGGATTTTCTTTTGAGGTGCATTGCGACCAATCAATAATATACGGAATGTCGTTTTCCATAAGGATGTTGAACGGTGAAAGATCGGAATGGACAAGGCCACTTTTGTATAGTTTTTTCATCGATAAGAGAATTTTTTCATAACATTCTTGCGGATTGCTTGGTGGCATATCTTTAAGTTTTGGTGCAGGATCTCCGATTAATTCCATCACTAAAATATTAAATTTGAAGGTAATTGGCTTTGGTACTGCAATGCCGAGTTCTCTTGCTTTGAGCAAGTTTCTGAATTCTCGCTGACACCACGCAAAAATAATTTCTCTGCGTCTTTTTTTGAGATGTTGATAGCGCGGATCATATTTGATGTAGTCATACATTCTGTTGAAATCGCAATTTTGCAAACGGTAAATTTTTAAGAGAACTTTTTCATCTCCTTTTTTTGCAACAAAGGTATTTGATTCTTTGCCGAGATTAATAGGCCCAATTAACCCATCAAAATGCCCTTCTGAAATGAGTTTGAAAATATTTCTATCGGTGAATTGATCGAAGACATTATGCATGGTTTTGAATTCTTCTTTGTATCGTTTTGGCATTATCTAACGAGAATTTGCATCGTATAAAAGGATTGGGGTGAATGTTTAAAAAAGACGCAAGCTTACATTATTTATGGCAATTGAAGGACAAATGCACCTCGGAGCGGGTGTTTCAGAAAAATCTCATGGTGTCCCTGAATTAGACGTCTTGATTTATCGAGCTTCTGATGCACATCCAGTCTTACATTATTATCTCCGATGGGGTGAGAATAACCGATACGAATGTGGACGGCATCGAGGTGGTATGAAAAAATATCCCGACGTTCCATTGCCGAATGGATATCAACCCTTGGAATTTCGACTTGAACAAAAAGATACCCCACTAGACATCAAAGTGTATAGTCTGGGAAGAACTATCGACGCATATATCATCTCGCAAGAAAGGGAAAGAGATCCTCAAATGATTTCACGAAGTTTTTCGCATACATTTCACCTTCAAAAAAATGATCATTTACAAATTAATTTGCCAGGAAACGAGAGTGGGGTTGACAATTACGTCGATATTGTTTATCGGGCACGCGATGGTCCTCTTGACTTTTTTCTTCGTGCATTAGGAAAAGTGTTTGGTAAACAATAATTACTACTAACTAATAATAACATACCGAAAGATTTAAATAGAGGTTGGTTTTTATTTTTCTTATGGAACATTTTGAATTGGAGGGTATTGTAAAAGATTTATTGCCGAAATCGTCTCGCGTTTCTGATGAATGGGATCCAAGACATCAAATTGGAGTAACTGTTGGTCGTAAAATGCTTTATCTTGGAGAAGGGGTGCATCCAATTGGAAGTCACACAGACGCATCGGTTCAACTCTCCGGCGAATATCGTTTTGTTGAAGGTTTATTGTTTGTTCCTCCTGGTTCTTCTTCAGTTATGTATTTGCCCATTGATAATAATTCGGCTCCTCTGTTGAGAGAATATCTTTTCGGTGAGATAAGAAAGAGAGGAGGGACACAGATTCTAGTTAGTTCACGGAAAGGATCAGAACCGTGTCAACCGATTGAATTATCCTTTAATGATGCAACTTCTCTTGCAATGACTCTCTTTTCATATGAAAATGATTCTGCACAAAGGCCAAACACGCGAGTAAGTCTCGTCGTAGGACGTGAGGATCCTCTTGATGTTTACATGGGGAAAGCTGTTGATGTTGCTGTCAGGGCAATTGGTCGAGTATTTCGATATGCCTCACGAGGCGCTCAGAATCTATATCAGAAGGTAACCAGTGAACCAGATCCAGCAATCAGATTAGCAAACGAAGAAACTCTAGGTTTACCAATAGGTGTTCAACTTCGTCTTCCTCTACGCCTCGCTAGATACAAACTTATGAGAAATAGGTATATTCCCACTTCTTAGTAGATACATTTCGAAAAGTTTATATATTAGTTAGTACTATAGAATAGTAATAAAAGAGATGGGGGATGGAAGGCCAAAAAGGGAATTCCAAGGTTAAATCACCGGTTCACGCTTATATAAACACCTCTTTTCCCCGTGAATAGTTCCTCGCGGAGCTATTTGCGGGGTTTCATACTTATTTAAGACGAAATTAACCTTTTTCTCTGAAATTAACTGCATTAAGCTGTCTTTTTTGAGAAGATTCCCTATAATTTCAATATGGAAAATAAATAAAATACAAAGTTTTAAAAACAAAAAGAGATTATATAATCATAGTTGATTCCATAATCAACTGCCCGTCACGAGAGTACTCAATGGAGCTACGCTAAAATGCAAGCGATGAGCTTGGGAGTTAGTGCCGCGGGCATCATGATTATCGATTCATAAAGAAGGGGTTAGAGCAAGTTCATCATTTCATCCGTTATATACGGCGTGTACATATTGGAGTGTTAGCTTGTTCTAGACCCACACGAAAAGGAGTATGCTCATGCGTTCACCCATCATTTCAATGAGTGATTTCAGATAGAGAATACTCCTTCTACAAACAGAATGGGGGTACCACAATGGGAAAGATTAGTCCAGTATCATCAAAGTATATTATTCACTCCACGATTGAGATTGATGGAGTCGTTGATCGACCAGACGTCATTGGTGCAATTTTTGGTCAGACTGAAGGTTTACTCGGTGCAGATTTAGAATTACGAGAATTGCAGAGAAGCGGACGTATTGGGAGAATTGAAGTCAACGTTGATACTAAAACAGGAAAAACCAAAGGGGCAATTATTGTTCCTTCAAGTTTAGATAAAGCCGAAACGTCAATTGTTGCTGCTGCTCTTGAGATTATTCAACGTATTGGTCCGTGTAATGCAAAGATTGCTGTTCAAAAGATCGAAGATGTTCGTATTAGCAAAAGAAATTTTGTTGTTGAACGAGCGAAAGAACTCTTGAAGACCATGATGGAGGATGTCATGCCAGATTCTCAGGAATTAGCAGACGAAGTTGCGTATTCTGTTCGAGTCATGGAAATTACTGAATTTGGAAATGATCGGTTACCGGCAGGACCGGCAATCGAGGAAAGCGACGAAATTGTTGTTGTTGAAGGTAGAGCAGATGTGTTGAACCTCTTGAAACACGGTATCAAAAACGCCATTGCCGTTAATGGTACCTCTATTCCGCAAACGATTATCGATTTAACAAAACAAAAAGTGGTTACGGTATTTGTTGATGGTGATCGAGGAGGAAATTTGATTCTGAAAGAACTCTTTAATGTCGGAGATGTTGACTATGTGACGAGAGCTCCGGCAGGAAAAGAAGTTGAAGAGATTACCAAGAAAGAAATTCATAAAGCTCTTCGGAGTAGAATCTCAGCTGAACAAGCAAAATTGGAGATCGGCAAAGATATTGACAAGATTGAAGATTCTCCACGTCGACAATTATTTGTGCAGAAACGGCCAATGATGCCACAACCTCGACCAGCAATGGCTCCGCGGCCACCAATGACGGCCCCTCCACCAGTGTTAGGAAAACGATTATCACCCCAAGAATCGAAGTCGTTCAAAGAAATGCTCGAGAGTATGATCGGAACTCGTGGTGCACAATTACTTGACGAAAAATTATCTGTTCTTGGAAAAGTGCCATTAACGGAATTGAATACGACCATTTCAAGTTTAGGAAGTGGAGTATATGCCGTTGTGTTAGATGGAACAATTGAACGAGACTTGGTCAGCACTTGTGAGCGCTCAAATGTCCAATACCTTGTGGGAATGGACAGCAAAGTTGGTCCTCACGAAACGAGAATTTCTGTGTTGACGGTGAGTAGTTTTTCGTAAGATTTATTATTTCTTTTTTAATTTTTTGTGAAAATTTAGAGAATTATTGCCCAGAAAGCTCAACTCTTACTGAATCTACGAGCTCTGGGGTAATTATTTTACCAGCAACATCAAATCTTGAACTTGTTGAAGTAATTCTTTGGTCCCACCTTCTGGAGATTCCTCAATCGAGTTCAATGATCACAACTTTTATATACTATAGAATATCTATAGACCATATGATAACAACGATTCAAATCCATGAAAAAATAAAAAAAGAGCTTGATAGGCTTAAATCGAAGAATGAAACATATGAAGAAGTAATAGTTGGTCTTATTAGCAAAGTAGAACATCATCAACGATCCCAACGTGATTTATTGATTGAGGGATATCAAGAAATGGCAGAAGAGAGTAAGTCTATCGTCAATGAATGGAGTTATGCCGATCTTGAATGGGATTAATGATAAAAATCAACCGAGGGGATATTGTTATCGTTAACCTTGACCCCGTTGTTGGTTCTGAACAAGGAAAAATTCGACCAGCAATCATTCTTCAAAATAATGTTGGAAATGAATTCAGTCCGACAACAATCATTGCTCCAATAACATCAAAGGTGTTTACCAAAGAATTCCCGACAAATGTTACCATTTCTCCAAAAGACTCTGGTTTGGAAAAGGTTTCAACTATTCTGTTGAACCAGATACGCACGATTGATAAGTCTCGGATTATAAAAAGGGTGCAGTCGTTGTCGCCAGAGTTGATGTCAAAGGTAGATATGGGTATACGAGTAAGCCTGGATATAAAATAAATTATTTCATCACAACATTTTAATATCAATAACCACTTTCCCTTTTTATGTTTTTTATCCATTTGATTATTCCGTTGATTCTTGGAAAATTGCTTGGCAATTATTGGTATCTTCTCGTGGGTTCTCTTATTGTTGATATTGATCATGTGATTATTCTGATCAAAAATAAACACTACAATTTAAGAGAATGTATTGATATTTTAAAACATGAGGAGAGATATGGAGAACGGCTTCGAAGTCCCTATCTGCATTCTTTTTTGGGGTTGGTTTCAACAAGTTTGTTGGTATGGTTATTGTTTAATGCAAATGGAGCCGTGTATTATGCAATTGGTTACCTTATTCATTTAATGATTGATTTATTTGATAAGGATGTGATGTTTCTTTTCTACCCTGCAAAAATTAAATTTAATGGAACATTGCCCATCGCATCGCACGTTGAATTAGCACTCACGGCATTCTTTTTAGTGTTGTTAGTCGTGTTGTTTGTGTGATTACTTTTTACAACCCTTCACATTATTCATCATGCAGAATTTTTCTTCTAAAGCCGGTGCAGTGTAGATGCCGGAGAATTTGAATTGGTTGTTGACTAAGAAGGTTGGTGAGCTTGTAATGTCAAGTTCAGTTGCCATACGAGAATCAAACGTTGTTTTAATAGTTGAGATTTTAATATCTCTTCCAAAGTATGTCTGAACTTCATCGAGAGTTTTTTGGATCTGATCTGCAGCAGGATCATTTGGATTAATGAAGACATCAAGGGTTCCTTTTGTTGCTGTTCGTTTAAAGTAAAACGGTGCGCCAGATGCAGAGGATTTCATCACATAATAGTCTTCGTTCTTATCAACTGCGCGCTTAAATTCATCAAATCCTTTTGCGTTGCTGATATTCTGATCAAATACATAGGATGGCAATGCTTTCATTTCGCTTTGAAATTCAGAGGATTCTGAGATATCCTGTTCGTTGATATCAATGCCTGGAAAGAGTTGTGTTATGACACTTTTCATTCGTTGAGTGTCGCAAAATAAACAATTTTTATCGTTGATAATCGTAACGGTTGCTCCGACACGTGGTAATTCTGGTTGACTGATCACTTGAGGTTGTACATTTGTATTCGACGAAAAAAACAAGAACAGTACCAAGAGAACAACAGCAGAACCAAGAATCCATTTCCATATTCCTGAAGATTCCTCTTCATAAATGGGCAATTCTTTGTTCTCTTCTTTGACTTCTTCTTTTTCCTCTTTGGGTTCTTCTGTGGATTCAACTCGGGGTTCTTCCTTCACTTCATTATTATCAATCTTGATTTGAATAAGCGGCTCAACTCGTTCCTCGATAATGGGCTCTTCATGCTCGACAATGTGTTTTTCTTGGAGATCGCCGTTTTCCATGACTTCTGCTCTCCGTTCAGCGATGTCTTCCATCTTCCGTTCAAATTCTTCTTCAGAAATAATTCCAGCTTCCAAACTTTCGTTGAGGAATTTTACTTCTCGTTCCAGCTTCACTAATTCATCGTTTTCCATATCTATTGAAATTTCCCAAGAACTTCTTTGAATGCGGCATTTTCATCGCCGGTCTTCTTATATGCATTTCCTATTCTTCCATACATGCATCCGATATCATAATACGGAACAAATGATTGCGGATCGTGATTGGTAAACTGCACCAGGTCTTCTTTTGGAATCCCGCTTTCTTTTTCCGATGTCATCAAATTATCTCCCGTATCAAGCTGAAGGATGCGGACATCAAATTTGTCTGTAGGAACAGATGATTTTAATACGGCTATTTCTGATTCACATTGAGTACATGATGAGGTCGTATAGGCTCTCACAATTGGTTTTCCGTCTTGTGTGCATATTGCCTTTCCAATTTGTCTAAATTGATTTTTTACGACGATGGATTTATTTATTTTTTCAATAGATGCAGTCGATTGAAGTTGTTGCAGATAAATACGCAATGCTGCTTCTCCTTTTTGGAGTTTTAATTGATGTTGGATTACTGGTTTTGCTTCTTCAAAGGTGACGGAATCTGATTCTCTCAGGATGATGTGAAATCCGAATTTTGTTTGAATAGGTCCTGAGATCTGGTTCGGTTTCAACGAAAATGCTGCGTTCGTAAATTCAGGCACCATGGTCGCATTGTCAAAAAACCCTAGTTCTCCACCTTGAACTGCACTACCGGTGTCAGTAGAATATGTTTTTGCGAGCTCAGCGAAGGGAACTCCTTTTTTGTATAATGCAATAACTTGATTTGCTTCATCTTGAGTCGGCACAAGAATATGAGCTGCGCGAATTTGTCCTGGTGCTCCGGCAAAATCTGCTTTGTGAGTATCATAGTAGTTCTTGAGTTCTTCATCAGAGACCGTGACTTGAGATCCTAACGTCGCATTGACGAACTGAGATATTTCCACTTTTTTTTCTAATCCTCTTTTTAGTTCATGGATGGAAGAATGCTGGTCAACGAGGCGCTTCTCGAATTGCGCCTGAGTCATATTATTAAGGAATCGCATTTGAGTTATTAGAGTATCAATCTCCGTTTTTGATGCGTAATATCCATTTTTCTCGGCTTCCTGGATCAATAATTCCTCTGAGATTAAATCATCAAGAAGTTTTTCTTTCGTATAGGTTGCCGTATAGGCAGAAGGAATGGAAGAAAATTCACTATCAAGTTGACCTTGGGTAATTGCAAACCCATTGACCAACGCAGCAACCTGTTCAGTATCTTCAGGAGCGGTTGTTTTACAAGCAACTATTACGAACAATATAAACAACAATGCAAGTATTTTTTTCACTCACTTCACCTTTATCACTACAATTAGACAAACAAATTACCTTCCCTTCATAAATATTTCGTTCAGCGGTAGTTACCTTTTAGTGTCAAAAAATATATAAAGGGTGGATCGAAGGATAAAATCATGGGATACGATATTATTATTGGTCGATCTGCGGAAGAAGCGAAGAAATTAGGTAGGAAAGGGGCGGTGTGGCTCGGCAAGCAATATATTCAGATGGGTCAGACCTCTTCTCTGTCAAATGATGTGTTTATGGATGTATTGAGAAGTCATGTGGTGTTCGTATGTGGAAAAAGAGGAAGCGGAAAATCATACACATTGGGAGTGATTGCAGAAGGGATGGCGGGATTAGAGACAGCGATTAGTAAAAATCTTTCCATTATTATTCTTGATACCATGGGGATCTTTTGGACAATGAGGTATGCAAATCTCACGGAAACAGAAAGTTTGAAAGAATGGAATATCGAAAGCAAAGGTCTTCAAATTTCCATTTTTACACCTGAAGGAAGTTATCAACAATATAAAGAGAAAGGAATTCCTGCTGATTTTCCTTTTTCAATTCGCACCGATGAGTTAAGTTCTCTGGATTGGTGTCGAACATTCGGTGTATCTATTAATGATCCGATTGGGATTCTCATTGATCGAGCCGTTGAAGAAGTAAAAGAAAAAAAAGTTGGTTATGGTATTGATCATTTAATTGATTTTGTCAAAAAAGATGAGTTGTCGGAAAAAACTGAGAAAAATGCGGTGATGAATCGTTTTTTAGCGGCGAAGAAATGGGGGATATTTAGCGAGAAAGGAACGCCAATTCAGAGTTTAGTCAAAGGTGGTCAAGTAACCGTACTTGACTTAAGCTGCTATGCGATGACACCTGGTGCTGAAGGATTACGCGCGTTATCGATCGGATTAATTTCACAGAAATTATTTGTGTCTCGAATGGTGGCGCGAAAAGCAGAAGAGATTTCTGCGATTAAACGAAACGTGCATTATGTTGAAGAAAAGGAAGAAAAATCCGAGCAAGAACCATTAGTATGGTTGCTGATTGATGAAGCACATGAATTTTTACCGAACAAAGGACAAACTGCTGCATCAGATGCGCTTATTACTATTCTTAGGGAAGGAAGACAACCGGGAATTTCTTTAGTGTTGGCTTCTCAGCAACCTGGAAAGATTCATACTGATGTGATGACGCAAGCAGATATTGTTATTTCTCATCGATTAACGGCAAAGATTGATGTGGATTCTTTAGGATTGTTAATGCAGAGTTATATGCGAGAAGGATTGGATAAACAGATTAATGCATTACCGAAAGTCACCGGAGCGGCAGTTATCTTTGATGATACAAATGAGCGATTGCATTCGATGAGGGTACGACCGCGACTAACCTGGCACGGCGGAGAATCTCCGAATGCGATTGAGTTGGAAAAGAAGAGTGAGTTTTGAGTCGGCCCGTTAGCTTGTATAACAGAAAGGCTTAAATAGACCATTAATGTTATTCTATCTAACATGATTACAAAGAAGCGTTTCCATTTTTAGAACGTCCGCAGATACGTTGTATGCGGCGCGTGACTATACCTCTGCGACAATCCTTTATTTCAAAACTTTCTTTGCAATTCAAGATTTATTACTTCTTCAAGAAACGGGCTCCAAAGGACCACACAACGCGCTTTCGTAGTCTCGAGAAACATTTCCCAGACCTGTTTAGTGAATTGGATCGAGAGTTTTCTACCTATAGAGATACGTACTCTAAAATTATTGATAAAAATACCTGCGATAGAATAAGAAAGATAGTTGAACATGATAGTAAAAAATACCACATTGAGGAATAGTATACGGAGAATCGTGAGCAACCATCCTGAAGTAAGTGACATCATCCTTTTTGGCTCTGTCGCTCGGGGCAAGGATCGTCCACATGATGTCGATGTTCTTGTGTTGTTTACGAATAAAGTGGATAAGGATATCGAACACAAAATTCGGAAAGAGATTGAGAAACATGAGCAAAAAGTTTCCATTCTTTCAAAAACAGAAAAAACGATATTTGATGAAACGTTTGATGCTCGCGAAAGTATCTTATTTGAAGGAATAAGTTTTCTGAGTGGTCAAGGCATTGCTGAGAAAAATGGATTTTTGTCTTTTGGAATGTTTAAGTATACATTCAATGGATGGACTAACCTTCAGAAGACAAAATTTTACTACGCGCTGAATGGAAGAGGTGGAAACCAAGGAATCTCATCAAAACTTGGTTGCATTAAATTATCTGATGCGGTCATACTTGCTCCGTTGAGTGGGGTAGAAGAATTCAAGGAAT
>JAHFLI010000003.1:0-10233 GCA_023255615.1 Candidatus Woesearchaeota archaeon | reverse complement strand
GCTGGAAGTTAGATTATATCTACGTACCAATGCTTATTCCCATACGATTGGGTAGAAAAAAGATATTAGAATAGGATGAGGCACTACTTTTCAAGTACGAGTTTTATATTCTTAATGAACGTTAAAGCATTCTGGATAGATTGTTCCGCTGGCTCTTTGTTTGCCTGAGGGATAGTTTGGTAAGTAAAATGTCCTCTTTTCCATTTCTCATCTTTAAATATTTCCAGAAGTTCATCCGCTCTCACGACCATTTTCTGATATATTTCCAATAACTTAACGTCAAGTATTCCAGTGTCCACAAATTGTTTCCTGAATTCTTCATAGGTTTTCTTATGAACATCTGGCATTTCTGTTTTGATTCCCTTTGAGAGCAAGGTAGCTTTCGCTGCATAGAAGATAGTGTAGTAGGAATGAGAGATTACAGAGCTATAAAAAGTAGTTTCTTCCTCAATCTGAAACTCCTGTTTTTTGCGTGCATTATTTGATACTGCAAATAACAGTTTAGCTGCACTAATCTCATTGAGAGAACGTTGCAAATAAATCTTAACCATTGAATCCATGTTTAATTGCCTCTTGTAAAATGGAATAATACATTCTTCCTCCAGTGATTATTAAATTATTTCGTGCTACCTCTTTTCCGTAATTTTCTTCTTTGGCTGTTAACATCTGATAAAGTTGTTCTTGTGTAAAAACGTAAGGATGAACTTCCGGAATCATGAGCTCTGATTCTAATTTTATCTGGGCAAGAATTGCGTTTGGATGTTGCTTGTTGTCACACATGATAATCACGTCTAAATCAGAGGTTTCTTTTTGCTTGCTTTTTGCGTAGCTTCCGGTAACGACAAAGATGAAAAAAGAAGTTTTGATTTTGCTTATTATCTTTTGAATATTGTTATGAGGTAAATGTAAAGACGTGTTGGTTTTGTATTCTGCTAAAAATCCGGCAGTGTTTAACGCTCCAATCGAATCGCTTAAAGAATAGCTTAAGTTATTTCCTATCTTCTGTGATTTCAGTATTCCGTCTTGCACAAAACGCTTGAGACCGGTATGCACATAGTTATCTGATTTGTTCTTGGAAAGTTTCTTCACTTCTTTGAATGTGAAGCTTTTCCAAGGTAACTTAACAAATGGTTCCAAAAGCGTGTGTTGTTTGGTTATCATTTTTCCATTTTTTGGGAATAATCATTCCATTATAATGGAATTATATAAAGGTTTCGATTTTGTGGAAGGCAACAACATTAAGGATTTGCGGTTAGCATGGCAGAGAAAGTCCGAATGCGATTGGGTTTGTAAAAGAAAGAAGAGTTCTAATATTGGTTTACTGTGATGGGGGCAAGCAATCTCCTTTTATCAAATCCTGGGGGGATCTTCCGGCAGGGTAACCAGTCCTATCAGCGTAGATTAAGTATACATATTGATTGTCTGTTTGAATCATGTACTGATTATTCCGCCACGGGAGTAATGTTGAGACTTTGTTGCCATCGGAGTATCGATCAAAATTGCCTAAATGATCCGGGGGAAGGTAGTAATCCATCATAGTATATACCACTTTACCGTTTCTTATTCCAATTGAGCCAGATTTTACTGATACTGGACTTTGCTCAATTAGCTTTACAGAACTCCCGTCGTAAAAATAAATATTAGTAGGTGAATGGAGAGCAGATGTTGCGTTTTCAACAAGAACAACAACCGGTCCTTCATTTTCTACATAATCTCTATTCTCAGATGTTATACCTGATGTGAGTTCTTGCATTAAACCATCGTCTGAAAAAAAGATCCAATACCCGGTCCCTGGTCCTGTAGAGATTGTTGCTTCATTAACAATGATATTCCTTCCAATAGTTTCTACGATTTGAAAACGGGAAATATCAAGATTTACGGGTCTCTGATCGATGCATGGATTTGATGCTGAAAAACCTCCTAAGCATTGGATAATCGATCCATCCGATTTCTTAACGGTAAGAACTGATCCATCATAGAATGGGATGCCATTATCAAGGATTACAGGAATTCCATCTGTTAAATGAACACCAACTGTTTCAATTTGGGCATATGGTCCTTTCCTATACACCACAGTATCACCTGATAATTGAAAGTCATGAAAGACTGTTTCATACGACGGAACTATTATCGAATCAATTTCCGAAAGCTGGCTCGTCTGCATGGAATACGAATAAAGCTTCCATTGATACTGTATCGGCCATGAATCGAGCTTTTTATATACTCCTACTATCACATAATCCCCATTAGTTGCAAAGATGTTCTTAAGATCATACTCTCCAAAGCTAGAAGCGCTAATAAGAAGATTTGTTGATCGACAATAGTTTGGTATTGGGAACCCTTCTACTAAACCTTTGGGAGAAAGGATTTCGTGAAGTTCAATATCATAATATCCTGTTTTTGTAAATTCAATATTGTGTATTCCTGCCGAAATCTCTGGTACATTGATGGGTGTTTGCCCAGCTAATAATACTCCATCTAAGTACACGTTTGCTCCTGAAGGATTGGTTATAAATTCGAAATAGTCATTAAGATTTTGCCATACTGTCGATGTCCCTGGTGGAATATTTTCTGAAAAAGTTAAAGGATATGGGTAGCCTGCTTTTTGATAAAAAATTTTATGAACTCCAGGGGTTACTCCTGAAATAGTTACCGGTGTTTTTCCGGGTTGCTGGACATCGTCAATATACACGTATGCTCCACTTGGTTCGGATTCAAAGGTAACGGTTGCAGATCCTCCACTTGGGATTAAATCCTTCGTTATCGTCGATGCACCCGAAGCGATAGTTTGGGAGAATTCGAGATCCTGATATCCTGTTAGTGTATATTTAATAGTATGAGTTCCTGGAGTAATGCCTTGAACGGTAATTGGGGTAACTCCTGTTTGAGCCGTACCGTCCAGATAGACCGTAGCTCCTTGCGGATTTGAATCAAATGTTACCGTTGCAGTCGTACAGGAATACAGAAAAATGGTTAAAAGTGAGACGAGAATCAACGACAGTGTTAATGTCCTCTTTCGCATTATAGTATTTCTGGAATCAAGGATATATATATGTTTCGATTTTGTTTTCAGATTTTTTCAAATTGTGGACGAATTTCGAGACAAAAATTATAAACTCTGGTGCATTACCTCTCGACATGCCATATAGTAAATCATTTCCACGGACTATCAAAGGAAGCACGTATCCTCAATGGGAAGAAGTTCTATTATCTGATGAAGAAGAAAAACAAGTCGATAGACAATGTCGTTCTGAAAATATTCGGATTATGAGAGAGTGTATTGAAGATGCAAAGAAAATCATTGAAGATACCTATTTGAAACGATATCAATCAGATTTAGTATCGGTAGGAATTGCGTTATTCGAAAAACGTGGATCGCATGTGGTATATTGGAAAGAAAATAAAGCGAAGGAGAAATTTCACGTAGAGTAATTTCGCATTATTTGTTTGTTTACTTCTTCATAAACGGTGTTGGTGCATACGTCATCGAAATCATTGATGCAATAACGCACATGATAAAGAAAATGGTAAACGTGATGCCCCAAGGCAATGAGATTCTTTCCGAATTGGTTAAAACAATAGAGATGACGGTACCCAACAAACCTGCAATCATAAATGTTCCCGACAGTGGAACGATGTCGCGCATGGGCATGTGATCTCCTCCTTTTTTGTTTTCTGAGAATTGTGGATTTATAAAGATTGCTGATTACAAAACAGCCCATATCTTTGATTTACACTTGACGCTTCCCTTGGCATGAGCTTCTGGACAATGATGAGAATCGTAATCGACTGCATTTTTAACATCGATCTCATGAGCACGGAGCACTACTCTCTTTCCTAATATTGGTTCAAGCAGTAGCCAAACCTCTCCATCTGGAAAGGTTTTTGTTGGGATCGTTATTGAGTCAGGCATTTTTTACCAATTTTCCTTCTAATGTGTCCATAATCCTTTCAACCTGTGAGGCTGGAAGATTTAAATCCAAAGTGAAATCGAGCAGACTAATTTTTGTTATTCTCCTTTTCTTTTTGTTTTTTATATAGGATATAATCATTTCTTTAGCGATCACATCATTTATCTTAAGAGAGCCGTTTCCTTTTTCTAGACGGGATACCCGATGTTTTAATTCGGTGATTTCTTCGTTTATCGGTCGTGAAGTTGCAAGTGCCATATTACGGAGAAAGATTTTGTCCTTAATAAATCTATCATCAAGAAATCCGGAGATTTTCCGAGACTTATTTCATCATCTGCTCAGCAATTTTCATAGTCTTCTTGACTTTTTCTTGATGTTTTGCAAGAGTTTCTGTTAAAAATTCTCTGCAGAGCGTTTTTAATTCTCCCGTTAACATTTTTCCTTTTTTGTATTCCTGATACGTGTGCTTCACCAGATCATCATCAGGATGATGGAACTTTAGAATTTCGTATGTTTTATCGATATCAGGATTTCCGCCCTGTTTTCGATGCTCTTCCAGAGTATCTTTTCCTCCGGAGAATGCTTTGTTGACTTTTCTCTTGATCTCTTCAGGTGAATCGTCTAAAAAGATGGCAGTATCAGGATCTGATGAAGACATTTTCTTTCCTTCTTGCAAACCCGATTGATGTTTGAAGTAAATAAATGAAGGAGTTTCTAATTTGTAAGGAAGTCGTTTGCACACATCACGAGTTATTTTTGCGTGAGGATCTTGCTCTAATCCAATTCCAGTAATGGAGGGCATTGTTCCCTCAAATTCTTCCAACTGAGGATGAAGAATGTCTGCGATTTGTAATAACACTGCAGATACTTTTCCTAAATCAGTATGTCCGTAAATAGCTCGATAGGTATTTTCTGTAATCTTTTTTGAGATTTCAAACGCAAATTCATAATACCGCGGTTCCTTTTGTGACTGAACGTAGAGATCTTTTTTTTCTAATCCGAGCGCAAGAAGATGTGCAATGTTTTCTTGTGCAATTTCTGTTGCATCGTTCATGTTTTGTATTTTTGGGCGTGAAACATACGCATCAATATCAGAAACGGCAAAATAATTTTTTGCCCCCAGAGATTTAAAGAACACAAATAAATCGATGTCAACTTTATGACCGAGATGTAGTTTTCCAGAAGATGCAATTCCCGTAATATTAATGAATGGTTTTTTTGTTTCAATGCGTTGCAGAACTTTCCCAAAATCACGGTGTGCAATAACAATTCCTCTTCGGAAGAGATGGTGATCGAGCTTTTTTCTTACCGCGTCTGGAATTTTCTCTAATCCGAATTCAGAAAACATATGCTCATTATCCTGAATTTCTGTTGAAGACCAGGGATCGATATTTGTCATAAGAGAAGCGTCTATCAATAGTTTAAATTGTTTATGGGATAATGACATTCAAAGAATAATTACCAGAGAAAGAAGTTTTGAGTTTTCAATTAAGGGAGACAAGAAACTCCATCCTTACATGTGCAAGGATGTACTTCATAATTTGGTCCTCTTCCTAATTCATCACAGTAGTATTCAATTAACCGGCCTGTACTACAATAATCCCCATAAGTAGTACCCCCATAATGCATTACTCCACCGACATTATAATTTTTTCCGCCATCTGTGTCTGAACATTTAGTATCGCCAGAACTACAATCTCCGTCAGAGCACGAACCTCCTCCACAAGAATACCATTGTTGTGCAGGTTGTCCTTGACTGTCACAATAATAATCTATTACATCGCGCTGATATGGTGCTTCTCCGCATACGTCTACGTATTTTTTACCTTTGTAGTCTACGAATCCTTTTATATCGGCAGATAACTGTGACCATCCGTCTGAATCGTAACATCTATTGTTCCCACCTGGTGTAGCAGCAATTGCCGCCTCTCCGACAACTTCATTAGAACCTTTGATGGAAACAAAAACGAGATACAGAACGACAAGAGCAACGACAGCAACTGCACCAATAATCAAGGGTGTGTGATTGTGCTCTTTTTCTTGAGATTGCATTTAGCAGTTCTTTGATTAATACATATATATATATCTTTCGGTTTGAGATTTTTTATTTCGCTTCTTTCAAAAGTTTTATTGCATGAACAGGGTCCTTTGAATCAAAGATATACGAACCAGAAACAAACACATTCGCACCCGCTCTTTTTGCGATCTTGACTGTTTTATCATTAATGCCCCCATCAACCTGAATGTCAAGATGAGGTTTTAATTTTCTGATTTCCTTTACTTTTTCCATCATGTCTACCATAAATGATTGTCGGGGCCAGCCTGGTTCGACGGTCATGACTAATACCATATTAACCATGCCAAGATAAGGAATAATTTCTGAAACGGGTGTTTTTGGTTTTAAAGAAATTGTTGGTTTTATTCCTTTTTTCTTAATATATTCAATTGTTTTTTTGACGTCAGAACACGCTTCGACATGGATGGTAATCATTGATGCTCCTGCCTTTTCGTAATCATCGATGAGCATAATAGGTTCGTTACACATCAAATGAACGTCTTTGGGAAGATGAGTTTTAATCATAGCTGTTTCTTTTGGGCCAATCGTTACCGACGGAACAAATTTTCCGTCCATGATGTCAAAATGGATAAAATCTGCATGCCGTTCAATTTTTTTTATATTATCATCCACATTTTTTACACCATCTTTGAATAATGTAAGAATAGACACTGAAACTTTGGATTTCATTGTGTTGCGGCTTTCATTTTTTTTACATACGAAGAAATTTCAATAATCATTTTCTTTTTGTTACTGAGATTTTTTTCAATGAGTTTTACAATTGCACTTCCCACGATGACACCATCGGCCCCAGAAGAAAGAAGAATTTTGACATGTTCTGGTTTCGAAATACCAAATCCAACGCATAAAGGAATTTTTGTTTTTGGTCTCACCAATCGCAATAATTTGTAGACTTCAGGATTGATATGGTTTCTCGTGCCTGTCACACCAAGGAGAGAGACGACATATACAAACCCTCGCGCATGTCTAAGGATTTTATGTAATCTCTCTTTTGTGGTTGTTGGCGCGACAATAAAAATCGGTGCGATGTCTGCTTTCTTTGCTGCTGTTAGTACCAGATCCGCTTCTTCGATGGGAAGATCGGCAACTAACACACCGTCAACACCAACGTGGGCGGCTTCTCGATAGAATTTTTCAATTCCTCGCTGATAAATAAGATTGTAATAAATTAAGAGACCAATAGGAATAGTGTTGTTATATTTCCTAATGTTTTTTACAACAGAAAAAACATCATTCAATTTGGTTTGTTTTTTTAATACTCTATCGTCTGCTTTTTGAATGGTTGAACCATCTGCGATAGGATCAGTAAATGCAACACCTAATTCTAATGCATCAGCTCCAGAATCAATCATTGTTCTGATCATATTCTCTGAAGTCTTGAGATCAGGATCTCCAACTACAGTAAAGGGAATAAATGCATTCTTTTTTCTTAATGCTTTTTTGTACCTATTCATAGGTTCCTTTAATTCCCAATGCATTGCACGCATGGTACAGATCCTTATCTCCTCGTCCAGAGAGATTAATAATAATAATATCTGATTTTTTCTTTTTCATTTTTAATACGTACGCAATCGCATGAGCAGATTCTAAGGCGGGAATAATTCCTTCGCATTCAGAAAGAAGTTTAAATGCCTCAAGTGCTTCTTTGTCTGTTGCTGAAAAATACTCTGCTCGTTTTATGTCTCGCAAGAATGCATGTTCTGGTCCGACTCCCGGATAATCCAATCCAGCAGAAATGGAATACGTATCCTGAATTTGACCTTCCTCGTTTTGTAACACGTACGACAATGATCCTTGAAAGACCCCTTCTTTTCCTTTTGCAAGAGTGGCTCCATGAAATTTTGTGTTGATACCTTTTCCTGCAGGTTCAACTCCAATTAACCGAACGGTGTTGTCATTCTTGAACGCATCAAAAATTCCCATTGCATTTGAGCCACCACCGACGCAGGCGATAATTGCGTTTGGTAATCTTTCCTCTGCTTTGAGTATTTGTTGCCGTGTTTCTTTTCCAATAATTTTTTGAAAATGTTTGACAATCGTTGGATACGGATGCGGTCCTGCGACGGTGCCGAAGACGTAATAGGTTGTCTTGATGTTCGTAATCCAATCTCGTAGTGCATCATTAATTGCTTCTTTCAAGGTTCCTGTGCCTGTCGAAACAGGATTAATTTTTGCACCACACAACAGCATGCGAAGAACATTCATATGCTGGCGCTTAATGTCTTCAACGCCCATGTAGATTTCAGTCGGAATACCGAAATATGCTCCCACTAACGCTGTGGCAAATCCATGTTGACCAGCTCCGGTTTCTGCAATGAGGCGTTTTTTCCCCATGCGCTTTGCTAACAATCCTTGTCCCAATCCATTATTCGTTTTATGCGCGCCACCGTGAAGGAGATCCTCGCGTTTGAGATATATTGTGCAGCCGCATTGTGCAGATAATTTCTTGGCGTGATATAATGGAGTGGGACGTCCTGCATAAGTCTTGAGAAGGTCATTTAACTCAGCATTGAATGTTTTGTCATTCTTATATGTATGAAATGCCCGTTCTAATTCTTCCAGAGCCGGCATCAATGTTTCTGGAACAAACATTCCACCATACTTACCAAATTTTCCCTTTGATTTCATTGCGCGTTGTTTATGAATTGTTTAACTTTTTCAGGATTTTTTTTTCTTGGACGTTCTCGAACACCTGAATTGACATCTACGCCAAACGGTTTCACGGTTTTTATAGCTTGTGCTACGTTATAGGGATGCAATCCACCCGCAAGAAAAACCGGAATAGGAGATTTTTTAATGATCTCTTTGCTGATCGACCAGTCGTGGGTTTTTCCCGAACCACCGCGTGCGGAATCGAGCAGTAATAGATCGGCAACGCTTGTATAGGTCAATGCTACACTGATTGATTTTTCTGAGATAACGGGAATTCCTTTGATAATTCTTACATTGGGGAATTCTTTTTTTATATGGGTTATCATTGAGATTGAAACAGGGCCGTGTAATTGAATAAGATCAGGTATCAATTCTCTGCATATTTCTTTTAATTCTGATAACACAGTTGATTGAGTAACGGCAACAATTTTTCCTGGTGCGTTTATTTTTTTTATTATTTTTTTTGCCTCAGAAATTGAAAGATTATCAAGAGATTTTTTGGTGTGGACAATGAACCCCAATAGATCTACTCCATCGTTGATCGCCGCTCGGGCGTCCTCCAGGTTAGTATTTCCGCAAATCTTTATTTTTATTTTTTGTGATGTGAGTTCCCTTATTTTTTTTTGAATATCGGAAGAAGACATGATTGAACTTCCGATCAATGCAGATTGAACATTCGTTGGCAACAAAGCAATATCAATTGCTGATTCAATCCCCGATTCTGCAATAAGTAGTTTATTTTTTGGTATGATTGAACTTAATCGCTGGATTGTTCGTTTGTCCATTTCTAATGAATGAAGATCGCGATTATTAATGCCAATAATATTCGCGTTCGTTTTAAGAATTTTTTTTAACGCCATTTTTTCGTGCGCTTCAACAATCACATCCATACCGAGACCACGTGCAATCTTGAGAAAGGTGTTTATTTTCTCTCGGGTAAGAATTTCTGCAATGAGTAAAATGGCATCTGCACCATAATCTCTTGCTTCATATATCTGATATTCATCGACAATGAAATCTTTTCTGAGAATAGGTTTTTTAGTTATCTTTTTTATTTGAGGAATATATGAAATATCTCCTCCAAAATATTTTTTATCCGTTAATACTGAAATTGCTTGAATGTCTGCTGCATCGTATTGTTTCGCTATTGTCAAGATATCACTTTTTTTGTTTAGCATTCCCTTCGAGGGGGACTTTAGTTTTATTTCTGCAATGATGGATGGTTTTTTTGAGTTTAGTGCTCGCAGAAAAGAATGGTTCGCTTTTTTTACATTAGATTTGAACCTATTTAACGGTCGTTCTTTTTTCAGTTGTTCAACTTCCTTTTTCTTTACCGCAACAATTTTTTTGAGAAACATATTCTATGCTTTCCATTCTTTGAGTTTCGTCAATACTTGAAACGCTTTTCCTGAGTCGATAGATTCCTTGGCGATTGTGATTGCGTCATTCCAATTATCCGCCTTGCCACCGGCAATAATTGCGGCTGATGCATTGAGAAGAACAATATCGCGTTTTGATCCTTTTTCTTTTCCCTTCAGAATGTTGAGGAGGATAGTCGCATTTTCTTTTGGAGTTCCTCCTTTGATTGAATTG
>JAHFLI010000021.1 GCA_023255615.1 Candidatus Woesearchaeota archaeon | reverse complement strand
GTTTTTGGTATTTTCTCGTTACTTCCTTTCCTTATTAAGGAGAATTATGGACTTGCCTCCTTTTCAGCTTTTTTGGTGATTCTCGGTATCGTCCTTATTGCACTAGCGTTCGGTTATGACGATGGATACTAGGAAGAACATCTTGGATCTGAAGTATCAAACCTATCTTCAGATGATGATAGCCCTTTTTCTCATCGAGTGTACCTTTCTCGTCGGAATACTTGTTGGACTTTTAACGACTGGATTTACTCTTTCTTTTATTCAATTCTCTTTCCTCTTATTTTCCACTGTGCTGTTTTTCTCCATTGGGATTCTCTACCAATTGTACTTTAGTAATAGGATGCGAAGGATTCTCAGAGAAATTAGCACCATCTCTTAATCTTTGTCTTGCACTATCCCTTCATCTAATCCTTTCTTCTCATCTTTTCCTTCATGCAATATCATCATCGTTTCGGTGCGCAAAATCATTTCTTTGCCCCGAAGAGACATAATAAATTTATCCATATCTTTCATGTCACGAACACGCACTTTAGCGACTAAATCGCGGCTTCCCGTCACATTTGCTGCTTCCTCAACAGAAGAATTCTTCATCAATTCTTCTGAGGCATATGATTCAGGTTGTTTTGTTTTCTGGAAATATCGAGAATCCAATGCAACAAGAATATAGGCGGATGTTTTTAAGCCAATTTTTTCATTGTCAATCTCAATCGTAAACCGTTTGATAATGCCTTCTTTCTTGAGCTTGTTGATACGAGAATGAATCGTCGTAGGGGGAATCTTGATCGATTTGGATATATCACGAACTGATTGTTTGGAGTTTTCTTTGAGTGCGTTGAGGATTTTAACGTCTGTTTTATCCATTGGAAAGAATAGATGTTCCGTTATTTATAAGAATTTGCCTAAAATCTGTACATTATTCATTTTTTTGTGAAAATTAATTAGTTCTCAAAAGGGGTACAAATGTTCTATAATATTAGTAAAATTGCTTAATTTTTGTACTTTTTTGAATATTTATTGAATAATAACCTTTTTATAGCTGAACGAATTAGTATATACTATTATTGAGTAGTGATATATTGCTTGTAGTGCCTTACCGACGGAAAAAGTACGCAGGGAACGAATACTCTTTGGCCTTGCTCCGGAATTCCTTCGGGTCGAACATTTGTACTGCTCAAGAATTAAGAAAAAACAATCAAATGTTCCATGGCAAAGGCACGACGCATTCATTTTCGAGTGTCGCAGGACCAGTATCTGCGCTTGAAGCATAATAGCTCTGCTCGCGGCTACAAAACAATTTCTTCCTATCTAAGGAGTTTGGCATTAGAACACGATTTTCTCTTTACGGAAAAATTCAATGCATTATATGAAAAATTTATGGATCAGAAAAGAAGAGAGGAAAAAAATAGATCATTATTTGACTATATATGACGGACAAATGGCGTACAAAGTTTTTAAGTACCCACTCATTATCATCTCCATGGAAAAAAAAGATATTTTACTGTTAGCAGAGTTGCGAAAGAATGCGCGAGAATCGTTAACCCATATGAGCAAAAAAACAGGCATCCCTATCTCAACCATTTATGATAAATTAAAACATTTTCACCAGAGCATTATCACTAAGCATGTTACGCTTGTTGACTTTTCTGATCTTGGATTCTCGACGCGCGCGAATATGCTTCTCAAAGTGCCAAAAGACAAACGCCCATTATTATGCGAGTTTTTATTGAAACATAATGCGGTAAATTCCGCGTTTAAGATAAACAACGGCTATGATTATCATATTGAATGCCTATTTCGGACCCTAAAAGAGATGGAGGACTTTACTGAATATCTTGAAGAAAAGTTCTCGATTCGAGACAAAAAAATTTATTTTCTCATCGAAGATATTAAACGAGAAACATTTATGGAAAATCCAAGCGCACTGGGGTTAACGTAATGGGATATGAACTCGATATGGAGCCGGATCTCGACATCACGCAGTATTTCGAGAAGCCCGAAATCCACACTTCTCGCAGAAAAAACTCTCCATCTTCATCTCTTCAGAAACAGTAAATGTTGTTATTTCCAATTCTCTGTTACAATGTGGACAAGTTGACATACTCCTTCTATTGAAAATGGTCTTTTTATAGTTATTTATTTGTTGATATGGGAACTCTTTCTCTGAATATACTAAATAATTTAAAACCTGCACCTTCTAAGTCCCTTATGGAGAGAAATACCAAATGGATTATCGGAGGCCTTGTTCTTGTTATCATCGTTTTGAGCGCTCTTCTCTTACATTCAATGAGCCAGAATACCAGTACTCCCAGTCCCAACCAACCTCTTCGTCTCTTGTCTGGTCGTGTGTATGCAGGATTACTTACACCAAAAAGTTTTCTTATCTTAAATTACGCACCACTACGCAATGAGCTTGAGTCGTATATTACTGCTGAGCATCTGAATGTCTCCGTCTATCTAGTCAATTTGCGTGATGGTGCTTCTATCGGTATCAACGAGCGCAAGGGATATTCTCCTGCCTCACTCAATAAAGTTCCTGTTGCTATCTTAATTATGAAAAAAATTGAAGATGGAGACTTAACGTTAGATACTCCCGTTCCTATTCCAAATGAACTAAGAACAGATACATTTGGGACATTGTACAAAATAAATGCGAAGGAGTTGCCCGTCCATGTGTTACTTGAACACATGCTGAAGGAATCAGATAATACTGCATTTCTGATTTTAAGTAAACTTGCTGATCAAAAAGATGCACAATTAATCTTGAGTTATTTTGATTATTACAGCGATGATAGTGTGGATAATACAAAACCAGGACAGGAAACTGAAAACGGTTTAGTAACTCCGAAATCGATGTATAATGTGTTTTCGAGTCTTTTTCTTTCAACAATTCTAACGCCGGAACATTCGGAATATATTTTACGCATATTGACAAATACGACCTTTGACATCAAAAAAATTGCTCAACTTCCCGATAACGTAACCGTTTCTCAGAAATTTGGGGAGAAATATGTCAATGGCGAGAAAAATTTTCACAGCTGTGGAATTATCTATGCACATCAAATGCGTTTGTTCTATTGCATTATGACCAAGGACATGAAAGAAGAAGATGCAATCAAAACAATTGGTGGCATGACTCACGCTATTTACGAATATGCAATTGAGACCAGAAGCATACTTGACGAACTCAGTCAAAATTAGGCGTTGCAGAGATTAAAGATAACGTTAAATGCTTTAAGGAGGATTGCTTCATCGACCATCAGAATATGTTCATTTGCACTGCCTCGATGATTCTCCAATCATCTCGCGGTCTTAATTTCAATCACATCGCGATGATGCAGAGGTTGATCTTTGCCGAGGGGAAGTTTTTTTCTGACGTCGATGGCTTTGACAAAATTCTTTCCCAAATCGGTGTGCAAATGGAACGCAAAATCCAATGCAGTCGTATTTCTGGGAAGGATAAAACAATCAGGAAGAACATTGCCATCTTTGTCTTCGAGTTTGTTGACACCACCCGGGAAGATGGCAATGCATCCAAGAAGTTTGAAAACCGCGTTATCAAGAACCTGTTGAACTCCTGTTGAGCCATATTTTTTAAGAATCTGCTCTTTAATGTATGGAAAACCTTTTTTTTGTTTCTCTGATAACGTAGACTCGTCAAGGATAGTAAATTCTGATTCTCCGGGAATATACTCGATGCGTCCTTCTTTTGCAGCCTCTTTTAATGCTAATTCGGCAACACCGGAGCAGGGAATAAGCATGTGGTTTGGAAATTCCTTCTGCATTCTTTCAAAATTTTTATCCGCACCGGGGCAATCAATTTTGTTGCACGCAATAATCATTGGCTTTGTTTTTTTTCTGAGCTCGGTTGCTAATGCGAGGAGATGATGTTCGTTCCACGTCATATAGTCTTCGGAAAGTTTTAGTGTGTTCACAATATCTTCAATCATTTTTTCAGTTGCTTTGACACCACCCATTTGCTCAGCTAATGCTTTAACAACTGATCCTTTTTCTTGTCTCACTTTGCGTGCAATTTTCTCCCAACCTTTTTTGAGAATACCTAGATACCATTGGTCTAATTCAATCTCGAGGAAACGAATATCATTCGCAGGATCATACGAATTAGCATCAACTGGTTCTCCTTCCGCATTGAGACTTCCTGACATGTCAACTACATGAATCAACGCATCAGCTTGGTTTAAATCGTTGAGAAACGCTAATCCACGACCTTTTCCTTTGTGTGCGTCAGGCACTAAACCAGCGACATCAATTAATTGGACCGGAACAAAACGAATTCCCTTCAAACAAAATCCAAATCGCGGATTACATTTTACATTGAATTCTTTTTCTGCACATTCTACTTTGATAAAACCAACCCCTTCATTTTTTTCTATCGTGGTAAAAGGATAATTTGCAATGTCCACTTCAGCTAATGTTGTTGCTTTGAAGAAAGTTGATTTTCCTGCAGAAGGTTTTCCTACCAGTCCAATGATCATAGTTTGAGGATCGGTTGTTCGTATAAAAAGGTTTATATCTCGATTTTTCTTCAAGAAATCGGAGTGCAAGCACGAATATTATCTCAACTTCTTTGGTTGAAAGGCGCAATATGCGATACTTTTTTAAATGAAAAAAACACTGAGAAGATATGCCTGAGTATGTTGGTGAAAAAGTACGCGCAATACCTGAATTTCGAGTGAAGTATAAGGATATTTATCATCTTCAGAATCTGTACGTCATGCTTCATGAATATTTGCTTGAAGAGGGTTTTGTTGATACCAAAGGAGATCATGAAGAGATTGAGAAATTGTATATGGAAAAAATGATTCAGAAGGGCATTCATCGAGGCGGGAAAGAAATGTGGGTATGGTGGCGATTGGTAAATAAACCAGAAGGAAAATATTCTGGCTATTTCTTAAATCATCTTGAGATTGATTTTCACATGGTGTATACTGCGGATACTGAAATTGTTCATCAAGGAAAAAAGATTAAGGCACAGTTTGGCGAAATCGAAATTTTCTTTCGACCGTGGATAGAAGGAGATTGGCAAGGAAAATGGCATCATCATTGGTTCTTGAAACATATGGTCCACTTATACAATGAGCGTATTATGGTTGCTGAGCTCGATAAGCGAGAGAAAGAATTGTGGCGGGCGGCGTATCGTGTGCAGGGTCAAGTGAAGAAATATCTCGATCTTCGGCAGTTTATACCTGTTGCAGAACCATTTACACCTCCGCTGTATGGTCAAGAGGGCTAACGTTTTTAAAATCGGTACCTTCTCTTTCACCAAACGCCTCCGTAGCATAGTAGCTATTGCGTCTGACTTGTATATGAAAACCAGGTTTTCAATTCTCAGAAAACCTTCAGTTTTGAGACATCAGAAGGTCGAGGGTGCAACTCCCTTCGGAGGCTTTTGTTCTCAGAAAAATTAGGTAGATCAATAACCTTTAAAAATAGTTTTGTACATCTGATGGTTATGGGCATTGCAGAAGAGTATGAGAAGGCAAAAAAGAAATATGGATTGCCTGATTTAAAGTCAATCGAAAAAGATTTTGAATTATCATCAATAGAGAATACTAATTTTCTTCTGAGAGAGATAGCGAAGTCAATGATTGAAAAGCTTGAGCTTGCCATTAATGTTCTTTCTGATCTGATTCAACCGGATACCAATAATTTAGCAAGCGTCCATGAGTTCAGAGCTTTTGACGATGGAGAAAAAAAACACCTTTATGATTTCTATTCTCAACTGATGATGTTGCATCGAAAAGGATTACAAGTAAGTTTCTCCTTGGAAGAAAAAGAGGAAGCAGAATACATCAAACTTTTTTCTTCTTCGTGGAAAGATATTAAGCAACAAATGAAATCAACTATTCAAAAAATGGAACAGTCATGGAAAGAAGAATCAGCCCATGAATCTGAATTGGGGTATCTAGGTTGAGGATTATTATTCTTGGACCGCCTGGAACTGGAAAAGGAACACAATCTCGTATGCTTTCTGAACAATTTAACATTCCTCATGTCTCCTCGGGGGATATTTTAAGAGAAAATGTCGCGAAAAAGACCGATATTGGAAAAAAAGCTGACGTATTTATGAAAACGGGACAGCTTGTTCCTGATAATATCGTTGTTAAAATGATGACCGAAATTTTAGGAAAAGGAAAGTATAAACATTTTATTCTTGATGGCTTTCCGAGAACAATTAACCAGGCACACGAATTAGAGCATTTGACACCGATCGATCTCGTCATTAATCTGATCTCGAGCGAAAAGATGATTATGGAGAGATTATCAGGGAGACGTGTCTGTTCCTCATGCAAGGCTGTCTTCCATATAAAAAATATGCCGCCCAAAAAAGATGGAGTGTGCAATAACTGCAATGGAAAACTGATTCAGCGTGATGATGATAAACCTGAAACGATCAAAAATAGATTGCGTATTTACGAAATTCTTTCTGATCCCCTTATATTCTTCTATTCACAAAAGGGTTTGTTAAGAGATATTGATGGAGATCAACCGATTCCAAAGATATTCGGTGATGTTATTTCGGTCTTGAAAAAAGAGAAGCTAGTGTAGAAGATAATCGACGACCACTGTTGCATACGATGATTTTGGAAGTGTAAACGTGAGAATCGCTTTTTTCTTTCCATTGAAGATCTCATCCTCATTAATTGTGCAGAGAACATGTACCGTCATTACCATACTTCTTTCACCACCAGGTGACGTGAGAAAAGGAATTTCTTTGCAGATAAAGTCACGTTCGGTGAGATTGTTTTGGACCATCAGATCTTCAATAATCCTATCGACTTCACTATCTTTCTTTTCATAATCAAATCCTACCAAAGGAATTTTTTCTTGATGAATTCCCTTTTCCATACCTCTCTTCACTGTTTGATTCCACAGAAGGGATTGAACAGCATGAACATACATCTTCCCAATTTTCTCCGGAATAAGCTTCAGTGAGTTGACTACATCATTTGGATGGCGCTTCAGAAATTCTGCAATTTCCTTCTGGTATTCTGGATCTTTTTCTATTATTCTCTCCATTGCTTCAGCAAATTTCTTTTTCAATAGGAGCAACCCTATTGATACATTTTCTGTTGAGAATCGTTGCGGTCCGAAGATATTTGGAATGGTTAGAGTTGCCGTGCATTTTTGTTGTAGTTGTTCACTTTCTTCTCCGGTGAGATCTCTTATCACTATCTCAAATTTATTTCCTTCTAAATCTCCTAAATGAAGAGGCGCATTTCCTGATGAATGGAAGGTGAGAGAAATATCTTTGAGATTGAGATGCTCAAGATGGTCGCGAGAAACATTCTTTATGGAGATGAATTGAGTAGTTACTGCTTTTTTGTCTTTATTGCCCGCAAATCCGATCTCCTTTGGATGCAGGTTTACTTCTCGTGCAATAACACCTATTGCTCTCACCGTCGTATATTCTCTTTTTTTGAGAAGGTAGTACGACGAGTTTCCTTTTTGAGATCGGAGGGGGATTTCAGTAACCAGAAAATCTTCTGGACAATATTTGATGATTGCCATCATAGGGTAGAAATGATAATGTTTAAATAGTATTAGATCGCTTTATGGTGCATGAAAAAAGGAAAGATGGGAAATATCCTGTTGTTTATTTTCTTTGTTCTTGTTATTATTTTTCTACTTTTGCTTTCAAAAAATAAGGGAGATTTTGCAGCCACGTTGAAGGATATTAGTGGTGGCCTTTTTTCGTAACCTGGGGTTTTTGAGCTTCGTCTATCACTTTTGAAATATCCTGTTCGCAATGTTGGCAGTACCGTTCATGCAGAGCTACTTTCTTTTTGCAATATGGACATCTGATGAGATTCATTATCTCACCCCATAGACGATGATTAATGCGATGATCGCCATCACTCCGAAGATAAATTGGTTCCATCTCCAAATTTTTGCACCGTCAAGAGGGCCAAATGGAATCATGTTAAAGAGCGCGAGCCAACCATTAATAGATACCCCATATGAAGTAATGGGGTTGTCTATGAATGAACGAACAACCAAAAAAATACCTGCGAGGACGATATTTGTTAATGGTCCTGCGGCTGAAATAATCCCATTTCTTCTTTTTCCTACTGGTCCTGAAATAAATACGGCTCCAGGAGCGATAAAAATAATTCCAAAAAAAGCGAGAATGATGCTCAGAGCTAACATCCCTGTAAAAGCACGAAATTCAGCAAAACAGCCATAGTGCTGAGCCACCACTTTATGCGCAAGTTCATGAAGAATAAATCCGATACTTACACTAATGAATGATACCAAGGCAGCAGCTGAATACGAATGGAGTTCCGGTTTGAGAAAAATAGTAAACACCAGAATAATCGCAATCCATGCTTTGATAAGATCACGGATTTCAACACCAGAAGTAGAGAAGTATCGTGCCTGAATCATAGATCCACAAAGATCATGTGCTTTTCTTTTCCTTCAATTTCTGCCATAATCCTTTTGATAACCACTTTCTCTGGATCTGGCATTAATCGTACTCTCTTCTTGAGGTCATCAAAACTTTCAAACGGTTTTTCATCACGCTGCTCAAGGATTTCCCACATGTGTTTTTTACCCAATCCTGGAAGTAACTCAAGCTGGTGCATGCGCGTGCTTAAGGGTCCTGCCTTGTTAAAAAAATCCACAAAGCGCTTTTCATTTTTCTTCACTAAATCTTTGACAACATAACTCAGTTCTGATTTTGCGGTTTCCGTTAGTTTTGTGGCTGGTAATCTTCCTATAATATGATGAATTTTATCTCGTTTACCCTCTCCAACGTACACTTCTTCATAAGGTTGTAAGTGGATCCCTTTTTTTGGTACTAATTCAAGCAACACAAAATGATCTCTTCCGATAGCTTGCGCTATCGTTGTCTTCATATGTGATGGCCGATCATCAAACGGATAACCGTTTGGTAAAAAGTCCAATACAATAACGATTTCTTCTTTTTGATCCATGTTACAGTCGAGCAGCGGCCCCAAAATGATGAATGAGCGCATGCCACTCGTTTTCTCTCCATCCGTGTTTATCTTTGAGTTTAACAACCTGATTTTTTTCTTTGATAATCTGAGATATTTTGATCGTCAGCTGTTTACGCGCTTGTTCTTTTTTCTTCAATTCTCTGAATCGTTCTTCAATATTTTTACTGGTATTCTCAATCTCAACCAATAGCGCGAGGATCCGAGAAGCCCAATGAGTGTACATCTCTGGAGCCAATAGTTTCAGCGATATTTTAGAGGGTGGTGGGATTTTTGCCTCTAAATGACATAATAATTCTGATTCTCTTTGCAACATCTTTTCAATGTCTTGAATTTTTCTTCCTTCTTCCTTCTTCAACGTGTTCTTTCCCCTGCTGTAGGTCCGAACAAGACTTTTATCGAAACTGACAATCTCTTCCATGAGTTTTTCGGTACGATGCTGAAGCCTTACCATGTCTTCATGCTTCATTTCCATTCTCTTCATTTCTTTCTTAATGCGTTCCATGGAAAAATCATTTTTTGTAAATCTTTTCATCCCAATATCTTCAAGCAGAGTGGTATGCAAATAATAATTAACATCACGGAGCTTGGCGATAAATGATCGTATAAGGTCACTATTTGATTTCAATCCGGGCAAGACTTTCTTTTTGTCGTGGATTTTTGGATAAACTGAAAATGTTTTAATGATCATCTCGTGGAGAATGTTCATTAATCGGGCACGTTTCTCCTCTATTGAAATATTTATTTTCACTAATTCTCGCTCATACTTTTCTTTGTTGAGGAGATAGGAATCTAATGAAAATCGTGCTATTTCTTTATTTATTTCTTTGACAATTTGTTCGTGAATGCTCATGGTAGCAATGAGTAGTAAGAAAGAATACTGTCCCCTCCCAACTCAACGCCCTTCTTGGTTGATTGACCTTCTTAAGTATATAAAATTTTGGGTGATCTAGTTCGTGGCTCTAGCAATAATTATATAAACTATTTCTTTCATCCCTGCTCTATGATCGTCATCATTTCGGGAAGAGCAGGATCCGGAAAAAGTACCATTGCGAAGACCCTTGCGAAGAAGCTTGGATTACATCACTATTCGATGGGAGATTTAACCAGGCAAGTTGCAAAAGAGCGCGGTATTTCATTGCTTGAGCTGGGGAGATTGGAAGAGAACGATGATTCTATTGATCGCGCTATTGATGAGAAGCAAAAAGAATTGGGAAAAAAAGATAATTTTGTGATTGATGGAAGATTATCTGCTTTTTTTATTCCTCATGCCACCTTTAAGATCTTTCTCGATGCAGACAAAGTTGAGCGTGCGAAGCGGATTTTAGCGGATAAACGGGGAGAAGAAAAGAATCTCGATCTTGCGACTACGTTAAAGAATATGGAAAAGCGCGAAGAGAGCGAGAACAAGCGTTATTGGAAATACTATGGATTTAATTGTTATGACACCAAACATTACAACCTCGTTATCGATACGACTCATCTTGGACCGGATCAAGTCGTAGAGAAAATCCTTTCTTTGTTACAGAAAAGAAACTAAATCTTTTTAACCCATTCTTGATTCGAATTGAAACATGAGCCTTAGTATTTCGGAGATGGCAACATTCTGCAAGAAGAAAGGTTTTGTCTACCCTAATAGCGAAATGTATGGGGGATTATCTGGATTTTGGGATTATGGACATTTAGGAAGCGAATTAAAAAATAATTTGAAGCAGTCATGGTGGAAATTCCATGTACATTCACGGGAAGATATTGTCGGGATTGACGGTTCTATTATTACTCATCCAAAGGTATGGGTTGCATCAGGTCATGTTGCAAATTTTGCCGATTTACTCGTTGAATGTCAGAAATGTAAAGAGAAATACCGGGGAGATCAATTAATTGAGGACGTGTTGAAGATTTCTGCAGACGGAATGAAAGCACATGACATCAACAAACTTGTTCGAGAACATCACATCACGTGCAAAAAATGCGGTTCTGCGTTGGGAGAAGCCTCCTCATTCAATTTAATGTTTTCGACAGGAGTGGGGCCAGCAGGCAATGTAACGGCATATTTACGTCCTGAGACTGCGCAATTAATGTTCACTAATTTTAATTTGGTCGAGGAACACGCCCGATTAAAGCTACCGTTCGGTATTGCGCAAATTGGGAAAGCGTTCCGGAATGAAGTAACGCCCGGCAATTTTATTTTCCGCATGCGCGAATTTGAACAGATGGAAATTGAATACTTTGTAAAAGAAATT
>JAHFLI010000122.1 GCA_023255615.1 Candidatus Woesearchaeota archaeon | reverse complement strand
GTCTTTGATCCAGAAATCATAAAAAAATCCGGAATTTCACGAGAGCAAATGATTCGGTATATGATAGATAGCAAAGAGGGACTCGGCAATAAATATCAATTCAATACCGTTGGCAACTATACATTCATGAATAAAATCTGGGGGACAAATCCTCAGGAATTACGGGTTATTTTTCGGTTCCTCCGTCGGCCGAGTCAAAATCAGATTCGATCGTATAATGGCTGGGTGGATATTGGAATCAATGGTGCTCAAGTAAGAATCCTCGCCGTTCGAAAAAGAATTGGAAAGGATAGGGTATATTTTATTTTCCGAAATAATCTAAACGAAAAAAGAGAATATCAAAGAATTCTACAATCAGATCCAGAAACATTTCAGTTTATTCCTTAGATCTCTTATCACTATGGGCTCTAATGAACTTCTTCAACACAGCTTCCAAAAAGTCTTCCTGTTCAGACTCAACTTGAACGGCAACTCCTTGTCTATCTTTTCTCTCTCGCATACTTAATTGTGAATTGAGATCGTACAACACTCGATCACCTAAATCATCAGGACGAGAAGAAGGAAGATTCATTTCTGCAAATGTTTGAGCAGCCTTTTGGGGATCATGAGCGTAGTATGTCACTCTTGTTGGAAGAGATCTATCACCAAAATATATAATTGACAACTGCTCCCCAAAAAACGTAACAACTATTCTTTCGACTTGAGTGGGAACATGACCACCACCATGTTTTACTTTTAAAGGACCTATGGATAAATAAGAAACAGGAAAATCTTCTTTCAATGCACCATACAATTTCTTAATCTCACCCATACCATATAAAAAGAAATGTTGTGCTCTTTAAAAAGTTTATTACTCTGAGGTAATACGTTCAAAAACCATAACATTTAAAAAGTTCGCCAGTTTTTCTTCTAACTATGAAATACAAAACTTCAGTCACATTGGAAGTTTTGCTAGTATTAGTTCTTGTCGTGCTGCTATAGTCTTGGCCCAAAAGCGCCAGGACATGTATCGTTAAAAACCATTAGCCAAAGCCACAAGAAAAAAGCGAGAACACCATGCCACAAAAAATAAAGATATTCGACACCACGTTGCGAGATGGAGAGCAATCTCCTGGGGCCTCATTAAACATACAGGAAAAGCTCATTATCGCAAAGCAGCTTGTAAAATTAAATGTTGATATCATTGAAGCAGGATTTCCCATTGCATCGCCTGGTGACTTTGCAGCAGTAAAACTCATTGCGCAAAAAATAAAAGGACCAATTATTTGCGGATTAGCGAGATGCATTCCGGCAGATATCGATCGGGTATGGGAAGCCATTAAGTACGCAAAGAAAAACAGAATCCACGTTTTTATTGCAACGTCTCAAATCCATTTAGAAAAAAAATTACGCCGATCAAAAGAACAAGTCATTCAGATCGCAGTTGACGGAGTAAAGCGCGCAAAAAAATATACTGCTGACGTTGAATTCTCACCTGAAGATGCATCACGAACAGATCTGAATTATATGTGCGATGTGGTCAGAGCAGCGATTCTTGCGGGAGCAACAACCATTAACATACCTGATACTGTAGGGTATGCCGAACCACAAGAATTTGCGAGTCGCATTACTTATTTGAAGGAAAAAGTTCCGGAAATTGACAAAAAAGGAATCACGATCTCTGTACATTGCCATAATGATTTAGGGATGGCAGTTGCCAATTCATTGGCGGCAATAAATATGGGAGCTACACAGATTGAATGCACCGTCAATGGAATAGGAGAGCGTGCAGGAAACGCGTCCTTAGAAGAATGTGTCATGAATTTGAAAGTACGATCTGATTATTACAAAAAGGCATGTACCGAAATTAACACCAGTGAAATCTTCCGAACCTCAAAAATGGTTTCAGATTTAATGGGAATGGTTGTCCAGAGAAATAAAGCGATTGTGGGAAGAAACGCATTTGCACATGAAGCAGGTATTCATCAGCATGGCGTGATCAGTGCGAGAGAAACCTATGAAATTATGCACGCTGAAGATGTTGGGTGGGAAGGAGATGGTTTAGTTATTGGAAAACATTCTGGAAAACATGCCGTCGAGAGTGTGCTGCAGGAAATGGGATATGAATTAACAAAAGATCAAATTGCCAGCATAACGGCAAAAATAAAAGAGTTAGCAGATAAACAAAAAGAAGTCGAGCGTGCAGATATTATTGCGATTGCAAATGATGTGACACAAGCGTTAACGAAACAAGAACAAAAAATAATCTTAAAGGAACTTGCCGTCATGACCGGAACAAATATCACTCCAACGGCAACGGTGAAAATAGAAATTGACGGCAAAGAAATAGTCGGTGCATCAATTGGTGTTGGAACGGTTGATGCCGCAGCAAAAGCAATTAAAAGCCTGATCGATCCCTCATTGAAATTGACATCCTATTCATTGAAAGCAATTACGGGCGGAACAGACGCATTAGCGGATGTTGCTATTGTGGTAGAAAATAAAAAAGGAGAAAAGTTTAAGGCAAGCGCATTGAATGAAGATATTGTGAAAGCATCAGTTGAAGCATTAATCAAAGGGGCAAATTATGCGATGATGCACAAAACACCAAAAAAAATCAGACCTCAAGATATAGGAGAATAATATGGCAAAGCCGTCCTCAACACACAAAACACCAATCAAACATCCTATTACGCAACAATCACGCAAGATTTCTGAAAAAGAAAAAACTATTGGCAAATATATCATGACGGAAACCCTGCTTAAAATGGGTGTTGATACTATTTTTGGCATCACGGGTGGTGCTATTATTCCATTCTACGATGCCTTATTTGACTACAAAGGAAAAATTCGCAACATCATCATGCGCCATGAGCAAGGAGCAACTCACGCGGCAGAAGGATATGCAAGAGTAACAGGAAAACCAGGATTTTGCATTGCAACATCAGGGCCTGGAGCGTGTAATTTAGTAACGGGAATTGCTGATGCGATGATGGATTCTATTCCTATTGTTGCAATCGCCGGTCAAGTGCCAACCTATTTGATTGGTAATGATGCCTTTCAAGAAACAGATATGATGGGCGTAACGATGCCGATTACCAAACATAATTTCCAAATACGACATGCAGATCAAATGGCAGAAACGTTGATGAAAGCGTATCGCATTTCCATTGAGGGAAGACCAGGACCTGTCTATATCGATGTTCCAAAAGATGTTCAAAATCATACCTCAACAAAACCTATTCCCAAATCAGTTGACATTCCGTCGTTTACTCCCTATCCTGAACCAGATATGCAGCATATGGTCAAAGCTGCTCAGCTGATTATGGACGCTGAACGCCCATTAATTGCTGCTGGTGGTGGAGTGATCAATGCCAATGCCGCGGAACAATTACGTCTGTTAGCGGAAACCGTCAAATGTCCTATTGCAACAACAACGATGGGAAAAGGATCATTTCCAGAAACTCATCCGTTAAGTTTAGGTGTTCTTGGTATGCACGGTCAGGAACATGCAAATTATGCGGTCATCAATTGTGATGTTCTCATCGCTATCGGTGTTCGTTTCTCCGACAGAATTACCGGAGATACAAAATCATTTCAGGAAGGAAAGAAAATAATTCACCTTGATATCGATCCTGCAGAGATCGGAAAAAATGTTAACGCGGATGTTGCTATTATCGGTGATGCAAAAAAGTGCTGTCTTCTTCTCGCAAAAACAATTCAAGAAATCGCAAAGAAAAGGGCATTCAAACATGCAGAATGGAATAAAAGAATTAAGGAAATACGAGAGATAGTTCAAAGTCATCATGATCGAGATGTAAATCCAAAAGGATTAACTCAGGCATACTGTGTTCATACGATTTCAAAATTAATCAAACCAACTGATGTAGTAACAACTGGCGTTGGTCAGCATCAAATGTTTGGTGAGCATTATTTAACACGAACGTTGCCGAGAACATGGCTCACCTCAGGAGGAGCAGGAACGATGGGATATGGGTTGCCATGCGCAATTGGCGCAAAAGTGGGCAAGCCAAAAAGTGAGGTGATTGATATCGACGGAGATGGAAGTTTCCAAACGACATCACAAGAACTAGCAGTCTGCAAAGAAGAAGAAATCGAAGTAACTCCCGTTATTATGAAT
>JAHFLI010000121.1 GCA_023255615.1 Candidatus Woesearchaeota archaeon | reverse complement strand
ACTAATTGCCGGTTCAAGATATTTGACAATGGACCCTTCAGAGACGGTAAACAATAATTTGCCCCCACAAACGGTGCATTTCCCAAGCAAGGGAGGTCTTCTAAACTTTTCGTTGCATTTTACACAACGAAATTCTTGGGTGGAAAATTTTCTTAGATTCCCCCTAATATCCTTAAGAAAATGTTTTTCGATTACTAATCGAGCAACGTCACTTTCATCAACAGCACGAATTTTTTCTGCTAATCGTGTTTGTCCTTTCAATTTCTCCTCCATGGACGGAAGTGTTTTGTATGCCGAACATGTTACGCCGCGGTTAATATCTGTTGTTGGATGCGTAAACCCCATGCCTTCATATTGTCGCTCTGTATTAAGAAAATTTCCAAGACGTTCTATTTTTATTGCACTCGGATCTTTAAGTTGCATACATGCCTCATAAAATTCAAGTGGATATTTCCATGCAACATCAACGTCAAATACCATGTCATCAACCTCTGCAGGATTTAATTCAGATGTTAAGACTAGGGGGGCATCTTGTGTTGCGCCCCGATTATTGGGAATAAATGAACGAGAAAAGTTGAGGAGAACATCAAGGAGGAGAGCAACAGATAATTCATCTCCATCGCAATCTCTTCTACAGGCCGCATGAAACATGGGATGCGCAAATAATCCTTGCGTTTGTGAGAATCCAATAATTCGTCCAGCGATTCCAGCCGAGATGTGGGGGGCTAATGCAACGACCAGATGGCCAACCAAATCTTCAGGTGTTTTTAATTTGTAATATGGATCTACCTCATACATTCTTTCCAGCATGTCATCAATAAAATTCGCCACATTGAAGAGAACTTTTTCTGCGCCTTCATCAAATGATTCTTTGCAGTAGGGAAGAATAATATCTTGTGGCTTAATCTCTATGACTTGATCATCTCCAGTGACATCATTCCCATATGCATCTTTTTCATATCCTAACGCACGAAGTTTTTCAACTGAAGTTCCGATCTCTTTTGGTTTAAAATGAGTGATCGGGAGTTGAGTCATGTCATAGCGAACAGTTCCGTCTTTATTGACCGACACCTCATGCTTCGCTCTCAAAATTCCCTTCATTAAATGTTCTGGAACGTGCTCTTTGTTTGATGTTCCCCTAATCCCTTTAATTAAATCAGGATATGCGTGAAGTTTAAGGGTTTTTATTGCTGCATCAAAATATGTTTTGATGGGAATTTCTTTTTTTCGAAATGATGGCGCACGACCATGTTTTTTGCATTCTGGCGTAGGAATTAAACCGCAGAGATTACAAAAATATCTTTTCTCCGTTTTTTTCCCACATTGTTCGCATAGAGGAAATATCGTCTCTTTTTCGCATTGCATGCATTCATAGACGGGAAATTCCGCCGTTATTTTTCCTGCTTCCATTGCGCTTTGAAAAGACCGTAATCTTCCCCCCTCATCCCCAATAGGAAACAGGGTATGGGGATTTCCCGTTAATTTCCTCATCTTTGCTTTTTCAGGTCGACCCATGCGAGCTCCGATAAAGGTTCCTGCTTTATCACGCAGCTTCACCCGGGAGATTGCATTGACGAGTTCTAACGTATCTAAAGTGGGCATTTCTTTTATTTTTGAAATTTGTTCAGAAAGATCTTTTTTCTCTATAGAAAGTGAGGCGAGCAAAGCGTACGCATCATCTTTTCCAATAACGACATGTTCTCGTCCTACTGCGATATGAGGAACGCCAAGAAGTTCGAGCACTCTTTTTGGGGATTCATCGTACGGAAGAATAAGTTTTATGATTTCTTCTTCTCGAACAATATGCATCCGATCAAACCATTGAAGAAATATGAGGAATTGTTCTCGGTTGATTGTTTTCCAATAATAGGTGTACGCAGGATGAAGGGGGAGATTCATCTTTTCTGAAATAGCAACCGCATACTGTCCAGTTGGAGCGGTAAAAAAATAATGTTTGAATACCGTTGAGAATATGTGCTCTGGAACGCCTGTTAGTTCAGAGAGTTTTTGTTCATCAATGGCACCAAATAAATCGACTGTTGCTTTTTCAAGTTCTTGAATCCACCACTCTTCACAATATCCTGCGGGAACAAGAATGTGTGCACGAGTGAAAAAATCTCCGTAATTAAAGAGAATATCTCCTATGAATAAAATTTCTTCTACCTCGTCGCGGACCTTTCTTGCGATTGGTTCTGAATCAACCTTAACAACGGAGCCATTCTTTAATTTAACAATTGGACCTTCGATAGAATCACATGTCGTCAGCGTTGCCGCTTTTCCTGGCCGTTCTACTTTTAATTGCGTACCGATAGCAATAAAATTATCGAGAATAATCATCGTGGCTGGATGAATGCTTGCTGCACTAAATCCACATACTCGTGAGCGACCAAATCGTAAACGAAATCCACCTACTCCAAGAGGATGAGTGAGTACCGGACGTCCGGCAACTAAATCTTCGATGAAGGTATAGACGGGCTTCACTCCTTTTACTTCCTCTTTCACTTTTCCTTTTGCCTTTAATTCTTTCTGAAGTTTGACAAAATCTTCGATAAATTTCCAATCAGTCAGACCGAAATCATCTCCCCACAGATTCAACTGTTTGAGGAGCTTCGGTGCTTTCTGTGCCAAACATTCTCCAATGACGAGGCATGGCCCGTTACGGACGCGATTGGTCTCTATTCTCGGAAGATCTTTGTAGTTGCTCACTTCCAATGTTTCAGACGGATCTCCGTCAAGTTGGACAGGGAGATGTCGAACAAGAAAATGGATCTCCTGTTCTTTTGGGAGATATTGAAGATTGGTTATGTGCTCGTGATAATCATAGAGTTCAGTAGACATGCGTTTAATTTCGTCCTCAGTAGGATCAAAGACATCATAGCCCATATGTTTTCGAATGTGATCCGCAACAATAACAGAGACAGCGGCACCGGTACCGCCTGCGCTACGGATAGGGCCAGAGTACATCAGGCAAAAATATTCTTTTCCGTCACGCCGTTTTTTAATTTTTAATTCGACAAATCCTTCGATGGGAGAAGAAACAACTCCGAGGGTGAGATACGCAAGGCCGACACGAATGCCGGTTTCCATGGCTTTTAATTTCGAATCAAACGAATAAAATTTTTCTTGGGCAACTTCTAAACCAATGGATAATGCAACGCGCCAATCTAATTTTCCATATTTTTCTTCTAATTGAGCGAGACGCTTTGATACTCCCGAACCAATAATTTGAGGAGAGAGGATAGAGATTAATCCTTCAACTCGTTCTGCCATGTTACGAGCGAGAGGCATTTCAATATCTAGTACAGGATCATATCCTTTTTTCCGCGCAAGTTTTGCAACACGATATTCTTCTTTCACTCCCTGAGTAATAGAATCTTGGTATCTCCTCATCTGAGGAGTCATGATGACGGTCATTCTCCAAACCTCAATATTTTTGTTTCTCTTGTTTGTAGATTCACTGCTGCCACTCTACTGGGTTGAGGCACGTGACCTCTTTTTTCCATGTAGTCTGTTATTGATTGCCAGCAGCTGCAATTAATTAGCGTTATGTTTCGATAGGTTGCGGCCAACGATTTGTGGATATGTCCAGTCACAAAAAAATCGGGAATCGATTCTATAATCAACGGATCTTTTTTAGTGTCAGGAATATATAATGTGGAGGTATGGCTTGGTGCAAGATGCCTGCGTTGTAAAAGAAATTTCATCAGTAAGTCGGCACGATCATACCCCCCATTGTTTCTGATCGTGTCAACGTTTGCAATAAAATAATCAAATGAATATCCGTGATATAAGAGGACATCGAATCCAGGAAAAGATTCTGTTGCATGAATGTTAACAATACTGGGATTGCTGACTAACACGACATTCGGCATATCGTACAGTCCTGCAGCAAAATCTTTGTAAAAAGGAGGTTGAGGTTCTGATAATCTCACCGCATCATGATTTCCCGGGCAAATAATAATGGGGAGGTGCGAGGGAATTTCTTTAAGCAACTCTGCAGCCTTTTGATATTGTTCGGAGATATTTTTTATTTCAAGATCTTGTTCTTGTCCAGGATAAATCCCGCTTCCGTCAACAAGATCGCCTACAATAAAAATATACGAAACCTTTGCAGCCATCTCTTTTTGAT
>JAHFLI010000120.1 GCA_023255615.1 Candidatus Woesearchaeota archaeon | reverse complement strand
CGCTCATTTGGCAATCAGGTTTCCCAGTCCAATTCCCGGCGCCTTTTCAAGGAGATCATTTCCCGTTACGTCAAAATATTTTCGATGCAACGCTGCTTCCAGTATTCTTCCACAGAGGATAACCGACGATCGATAAGCCCCCGAGGCATAGCACGTCTTGAGTTCATGAAAATCGGCGCATACCTCTTCATTGATTTCCGCAGGCATGTTGCGCGGAAGTTGAAATTCCTCGTCTTTCTTCTTTTCATCTAGCGTTTCGGGTATGAGTGCAATGATTGATCTCAAAACCTCTCGAAAATGAAGAACGTCAGCAGAAGGAGACACATTGGATAGGAGCGGCGCTATCTTATCAAGCAGTTTTTTCTCCTCCGGTGTTGTGGTGGAGCGAAACAATGTGCGGGCAATTTCAGAAAATCGCTGAATCTTGGCGTTCAAGAGCCTATGGGAGAGTTCCTTTTTTTGCCGTCGATAATCCGTAATTTCCGCCCCGGGCTTTCGAGGTAGCTCCCTCACTTCCGATTGCCGAATAAGGTGTTCAATCTCGATCGCCAATTTTCGCACGTCGGAAAATGTCATGGCACTCCAATCACAAGCAGGCTTTTATTTGTTTCGGAATAAAACGTAACAATTTTAAACGAGCAAGCAAAGAGGAGGACGATGAAAGCAAAAAGATCGAAGGGTTCTTGGCTGAACGGAGGCATCATAGGCCTCGCTATCTGTCTTGCTCTCTTCTTGTTGGATATCTTCATTTATTTTCCAGTATTCACCGCCGCAGACGGCACGTTTCCACAGAGTGCGCTCATCGTTCCAATGCTCACCGGTCATGCGTTTCCGTTGTTATCGATTTTATTTACTCCTTACGATTTGTTCTGTGAATCAACTCAGTCCGTATGTACAGCATGGTCAATCGATCCGACCCCCAATGCGGTTCCTTGGACAATAGAAACCGGTGAAAAGGGATTCTGTGCCAATGTTGTTTTAACTCCAACGTCGGATTGTTCCAACCGTGCAGAACTCTTATGGTTTTGGGGATTAGTACTCCTGTTGTTTGCAGTCTACTTCGGACTAGGTTCTTTCATCGCGTGGTTGCTTCAAAGAAAACACAATCACTGATCAAAGCCAATCATTAACCCATCCACTCCCCCAATCCTTTCTGTCGAAGAATAACGCTTTTCGATAAGAATAGTCCGGCATCAATTCCAAATTTTTTCAGAAGCAAATGCTTGGCATATGTCCCCATCAGTTGAGAGTCAGAAAATGAAATCGGCTTTCCCGCAAGAGATTTTCGTGCGGCTTCTCGTGTCACCCAAACGCCAAGCGGCGTCCGATACTCGTCGGTAATAACGCGTATCACAACTACTTTCATCTGCCGTTTGAGGGACAAAAATTTTTCCGTTAAAGCTAATCGTACGGTGTAATACCCTCCCGCAGTCTCTTCTGCATATGCAGTTCTTCCAAAAAATGTCTCACAATCAGTCGTGTATTTTTTTCCAAAAGAGGAGGAAGTCGTCTCAAAGAGTTCATAAGAAAACGGCTCAGGATAACAGAGGCAGAGATAATAATTCCCCAGATAACTTCCAAAATAAGCACAATAATCGGAGCCAACAGGGAAGTCACGAATCGTTGTCAAATTCTCCTTTCCAAGCATATCATCCGTTGCAGTAATGCTCCATCGTGTCGGCACCATCTTCCGCTGAGAACCAATGCCCAATGTCCCAACGCTCAATAATTTACTCAGATGATTCTCATCAAACCCTTTTGAGTAGAGATAGGAAATTCCTTCAACAGCCTTCAGCGAACGATCATCGACAACTTTCCAAACCTTTGTTGAAACGTGGGGGTTTGATGTTATTTTGGCAAATTCCATATTTCCAGAAGGTCCGTGCGGTGCCATTGTTGAGTCTTGAGTGAGTCGAGCAAAAGGTGTAGATGTCAATCGTACTTCAACCTCAACGGGTTTTGATGCCATGCCAACTTCTTGCGCTAATTCAACCATCGCTGAGTCGGTACGAACATTCGCCCTCATGCGTGAATTCACAAGTCGCGTGCGAAAGTCAACAATCTCGGGTATTCCTAATCCGTTTTTTGCCCATTGTCGTGGAGCATCGTAGTGTTCTGCCCCTGCAACAATTTCAGGAGGTGTCAATATCCCCACATTCACGTGCGGGTATCCAAACCGTCCGATAAACGGTGCTGGCGCTGCTCCAAAATAATCCTTTTTCAGCACCAGTGGTCGGGAAAGTATCTGGCTGTATGTTGCCTTGTGATCGAGCGGGTCGAATGGTTTATCCATAAACGTGCAATGATTTGAGATGTTTTAAAAGTTGTTAAACCACAATGCAATTATATATGTCAAATATGTACAATAGGTATGGCGCACATAACGCTCAGTATTCCAGATACTGTTTATAAGGAAATGAAGTTCCATCCCGAGATCAAATGGAGTGAAGTTGCTCGGCAGAGCATTATCCAAAAAACGATCCTGTTAAAACCATCGATGAACAGCAATGATTTTCTAGCACTGCTTCCCAAGGAAACACAGAAGAGTATGACGACTTATTCAGGCGAAAAAACAAAAGAATATTATCAGAAGGTAAAGGAGAAAGAATGGAAGAGAAAAAGATACTTGATACAAGCGTAGTGATCGAGGGATCGCAGGGCCCCATCTCCATATTTAGTACGATTGAATATCCTCCTTGTTCTCTTCAATCGATCGATTACCTGAAAGGAGTAGAGATAGCTCAAAAACTCAGACAGAGAGGAAAACCAGTGGGGGCGATAGATATTCTACTTGCTGCCATGTGCCTTAACCGTTCAGCAAAATTGATTACCAAGGACGCCGATTTTCGTCTGATAAAAGACGTTGAAAAAGAATTGCAACTTTGAATGCGTTAAGAATTCATGTTAATTCACGTCATCGATGATGGTCCCCTTAACTAGTTAAATTTATCACTATTAAATTACAATCAAGGAGATGCTTTTTCAAATGATCGTGGCCCTCCGAAGGTTCAAATCCCGGCCCAGGCATAATCGTAAATTTCTCAACCATGAACCTCCAAGATAATCTCACCATTAAATATATTCAACTGGATCAGGAGTTGCAACCCAAGCCTCAAGAGCAATCTGTTCGAGTGTGGTAAGAGAAATGGGACTTCCCCTGTATTGATCCCATGCGTGGGCTCGTCGATAGATGCATTTGAATTGTCCGAGGCTCCCACCTCGTCGTATTCGCGATGCTCCGCCATTCATCGCTTCAAGATATACCGACACTAAAATCGCTAAAGCTTGTAACCGTTCCTCAGCGGGATAAAGGAGGCATGTCTCGGTAATCGACCAAAGCCGGTATAGAGTAGTTTCTTCACTCAGAGAATGAGGGCAGGCTGGATTCGTGAATGCTTCGAGAGAGTGTTTAACAACATTGATTTTTTCTTGGTCTTCAAAAAACAAGTGAGCATAATCTTCAATTGCCTCGTTTAACATAAATCGATATTTCTTCATGTGTTTAATAATTTTACTTCGAAGATGGTCACAAATCTTTATAAACCTCAAGCAAAGCGTACGTGTATCTCTTTTTTTATCTCGGTGAACCCATGCTTCCAGAAACAACAATTGCCAAAATCAAAGATGAGCTTGACACCGCAAAACGTCCTCTTTTTTTCTTCCATGATGACCTTGACGGCCTTGCATCCTTCCTTCTTTTATATCGATATCTCAAAGAGGGTTCGAGCGTCATTGTCAAAACTTCGCCAAACATAAATCACATCTTCCTAAACAAGGTTGCAGAGTTTGGGCCCGATAAAATTTTTATTCTTGACGTGGCCGAAGTAGAACAGGATTTTATCGACAAAGTAAATGTTCCAGTTATCCTCATCGATCATCACCTTCCCATAGTCCGAGACCGTCTTATCTACTTCAACCCAAGGGTCTTCGCCAATAAAAATGTCTGCACGTCCAATATCTGTTATGAAGTAGTGAAAGAAAATCTCTGGATTGCGGTGTGCGGTATTGTTGCTGATTGGATGGTTCCTGAATTCATTGAAGAATTCAAATCGAAATATCCGGATATGATCCCGGAAGGGAAGTCTACTCCCCCGCAAATCTTATTTGAAACAAAACTCGGCGAATTAATAAAAATGATCGCCTTCAATATGAA